>NZ_JBIBUO010000001.1:61622-281216 GCF_043079545.1 Streptomyces sp. NPDC015171 | reverse complement strand
GTCTTGCGGGTGCGGCGCGGCTTGGTCTCCGTGCCTTCGGCGGTGTCCACGGTGGCCTCGGCGGCGGTCGTGGTCTTGCGCGTGCGGCGCGGCTTGGCCTCGGCCTCGGGGGCCTCCACAGTCGTGGCGGCCGTGGCGGCCGTCTTCGTGGCTGCCGTCTTGCGGGTCCGGCGCGGCTTGGCCTCCGCGGCCTCCGCCGTGTCCACGGCGGCCTCCGCCTGGGCGGCCGGCTCGGCCGTCTTCCGCGTACGGCGGCGCGGCTTGGCCTCCGCGGCCGGCGCGGCCTCGGGCTCCGCGACCGGGGTGTCCGCGATCACGGGCGCGGCCACCGGGGTGTCCGCGACGATCGCCTCGGCTGCCGGAGTCACGGCGGGCTCGGTCGCCGCAGGCTTCCGCGTGCGGCGGCGGCGCGGCTTGTCCGGCGTGTCCAGGACGGGCGTGTCCAGGACGGCGGGGGCCTCCACGGCGGCCACGGTCTCCACCGCGGTCACGGTCTCGACGGCGGCCACGGTCTCGACGGCCGTCACCGGCGCCTCCGGCGCTCCGCCGCGCGTACGGCGACGGCGGCGCGGGGTGCGGGCCGCGGTCTGGTTCTCGTCCGGACCGGTGCTCGCGGCGGCCGGAGCCGCAGCCGGGGCGGAGGCGTCCAGTGCCGCTCCGCCGCGCGTGCGGCGACGGCGGCGCGGAGCACGGGGCGCACGCTCGCGCTCGACCGGCTCCGGCTCGGCACGGCCACCGCGGCCACGGCCGCGCGCACCCCGCCCGCCGGTCTCGCCCAGGTCCTCCAGCTCCTCCGCCGCCAGACCGGCACGCGTCCGCTCGGAGCGCGGCAGGGTGCCCTTCGTGCCCGCGGGGATGCCGAGGTCCGAGAACAGGTGCGGGGAGCTGGAGTACGTCTCCACCGGGTCGTTGAAGTCCAGCTCCAGCGCCTTGTTGATCAGCTGCCAGCGCGGGATGTCGTCCCAGTCGACGAACGTGATCGCCGTACCCTTGGCGCCCGCGCGGCCGGTGCGGCCGACCCGGTGCAGGTACGTCTTCTCGTCCTCGGGGGACTGGTAGTTGACGACGTGGGTCACGCCCTCGACGTCGATGCCGCGCGCGGCGACATCGGTGCAGACCAGGACGTCGACCTTGCCGTTGCGGAAGGCGCGCAGCGCCTGCTCGCGCGCGCCCTGGCCGAGGTCGCCGTGGACCGCGCCGGAGGCGAACCCGCGGCGCTGGAGCTGCTCGGCGATGTCGGCGGCCGTCCGCTTGGTGCGGCAGAAGATCATCGCGAGCCCGCGGCCGTCGGCCTGCAGGATGCGGGAGACCATCTCCGGCTTGTCCATGGAGTGCGCGCGGTAGACGAACTGCTTGATGTTCGCGACCGTCACGCCCTCGTCGTCCGGCGCGGTGGCGCGGATGTGCGTGGGCTGCGACATGTAGCGGCGGGCGAGGCCGATGACCGCGCCCGGCATGGTCGCCGAGAACAGCATGGTCTGGCGCTTGGCCGGCAGCAGCTTGATGATCTTCTCGACATCGGGCAGGAAGCCCAGGTCGAGCATCTCGTCGGCCTCGTCGAGGACCAGGCTCTTGATGTGGCTCAGGTCGAGCTTCTTCTGCCCGGCCAGGTCCAGCAGCCGGCCCGGGGTGCCGACGACCACGTCGACGCCCTTCTTCAGGGCCTCGACCTGGGGCTCGTAGGCCCGGCCGCCGTAGATCGCCAGCACGCGCACGTTGCGGACCTTGCCGGCCGTCTGCAGGTCGTTGGTGACCTGGGTGCACAGCTCGCGCGTGGGGACGACGACGAGCGCCTGCGGGGCGTCGGTGAGGGCCGCGGGGGCGGCGCGTCCGGCCTCGACGTCGGCGGGGACGGTGACGCGCTCCAGGAGCGGGAGGCCGAAGCCCAGCGTCTTGCCGGTGCCGGTCTTGGCCTGGCCGATGACATCCGTGCCGGACAGGGCTACGGGGAGCGTCATCTCCTGGATGGGGAAGGGGTTGATGATGCCGACGGCCTCCAGGGCCTCGGCGGTCTCGGGAAGGATTCCGAGTTCTCGAAACGTCGTAGTCAGGGTGCTGCCTCTTCTGTGTGTGCGGTGCGAGGCGAGCGCGGGGGTCATGTCTGACCGTGCCGGGGACGTCGGCCGCCGTACGGGCGTACCACTCGGGCAAGCCGTATGACACGGGACCTCTGCCGACGCTCTAGCGCTCGTACCGCTGAGGGTCCCTCCGGTCGTCGTACGATCACTGCCGTACGGCCGTGGAGGGCTGTCGGGTCGGAGCCGATCGGGCCACCGACCGGGCATCCTCATGCGTGCGCCCCTGTCGGAGCACGTCGAAAACCGTCGACGCACTCGGCAGGCGCATTACCACCATACCCCGGATTCGCGCACATGCGATGGCCGATTTGGTCACGTAGTCGTGGTCACAGTGATCGGCGGGGGGCTTGAGGGGCGCCACGAGCGGGCTATTGTGCGCCTCATGAGTAGCTCTGACAAGCCTGAGAACGTGTCCGCAGAAGCCGCCGCGCCCACCGGTGTCGCCGCCCAGGACTGGACGCAGGCGTCCGCCGAGCCGCAGTACCGCGCCGCGGTCGTCGACCTCCTCGGCGCGCTCGCGTACGGCGAGCTGGCGGCGTTCGAGCGGCTCGCGGAGGACGCCAAGCTGGCGCCGACCCTCGCGGACAAGGCGGAACTGGCCAAGATGGCCTCCGCCGAGTTCCACCACTTCGAGAGGCTGCGGGACCGGCTGACCGAGATCGGCGAGGAGCCGACCGCCGCCATGGACCCGTTCGTGGCCGCGCTCGACGGCTTCCACCGGCAGACCGCGCCGTCGGACTGGCTGGAGGGCCTGGTCAAGGCGTACGTCGGCGACTCGATCGCGAGCGACTTCTACCGGGAGGTCGCGGCCCGCCTCGACTCCGACACGCGTGAGCTGGTGCTCGCCGTGCTGGACGACACCGGGCACGCCGGGTTCGCGGTGGAGAAGGTGCGCGCCGCCATCGACGCGGACCCGCGCGTGGGCGGCCGGCTGGCCCTGTGGGCGCGGCGGCTGATGGGCGAGGCGCTGTCGCAGTCCCAGCGGGTGGTCGCCGACCGGGACGCGCTGTCCACGATGCTGGTGGGCGGCGTCGCCGACGGCTTCGATCTCGCCGAGGTCGGGAGGATGTTCTCCCGGATCACGGAGGCCCACACTAAGCGGATGGCCGCCCTGGGCCTGGCCGCGTAGCCCCTCCGGGGAGCGGCTCCGGCCCCCTCGGGTCCCGGTTCTCCCGCGGTCCCGAGGGTGGTGGTGGGGCTGGTCGCGCAGGTCCCGCGCCCCTCGGGGCGCCGGCTTCCGGGCTCCTTGGGGGTGCCGGTTCCAGGGCTCTTCGAGGCGCCGTCCGTTACGCCGTGGCTGATCGGCGGAGGCGGCCGGCCGGGCGGAGGAGCAGGGACAGGGACGCCACCGCGATGATCGCGGCGCCCAGGAGGCTGAGCAGATCGCTGCCCGGGCCCAGGGCGGTGTGGGTGACGAAGTCCCCGAAGAGGGCTCCCGCGACGCCGGTCGAGTACACCAGCGGGCGGGCCGGCAGCCGGTGGGCGAGGCGGTGCGCCGCGGCCCACGCGAGGATCAGACCGAGCACGGCGGAGCCGAGTGCTTCAAGGATCATGTCGGGGGTCCCTCCCACGGCCGGTCTGGCTCGACGTTCGTAGCCCGTCATACCCGTGACCTGCGGATTGCAATCCTTCCCTGTGGAGGACTTGTGCGTCGTTCGTGTGTACTCCCGGACGCGGAAGGGCCCGGCGGCACACGGCCGCCGGGCCCTTCTCACGACTGTGGCCTACAGCGTGCCGAAGCCCACCTTGCGCACGGTCGGCTCGCCGATCTCCACGTACGCCAGACGGTCCGTCGGCACCAGGACCTTGCGGCCCTTCTCGTCCTGGAGGCTCAGCAGCTGCGTCTTCCCGGACAGCGCGTCGCCCACGAGACGCTCGACCTCCTCGGCGCTCAGACCGCTCTCCAGAACGATCTCGCGGGGCGCGTGCTGCACGCCGATCTTGACCTCCACGGCTATGTCCCTCCGACGGTCAGTGATGTGCGCGATCTTCCGCGCCGTACTCCGCACACATTAGCCCGGTGAGGGGGACGTACACGCTGCGGGCGGGAACGCCAGGAGCGAACACCGCGCGGGAACAGAACAGCGTGCGAACGCGCCGTCAGTGGTGGTCGGTGCCGTGCAGCGGGAAACCGGCGATACCCCGCCAGGCCAGCGAGGCCAGCAGCTGCACCGCCTGGTCGCGCGGGACGCTGCGGTCGCTGTGCAGCCAGGAGCGGGCGACCACCTGGGCGAGCCCGCCGAGGCCGGAGGCGAGCAGCATCGACTCCGCGCGCGAGAGGCCGGTGTCCTCGGCGATGACCTCGCAGATGGCCTCGGCGCACTCGTTGGTGACCTTGTCCACGCGCTCGCGCACCGCGGGCTCGTTCGTCAGGTCCGACTCGAAGACCAGCCGGAAGGCCCCGCCGTCGTCCTCCACGTACGCGAAGTAGGCGTCCATCGTCGCCCGCACGCGCTGCTTGTTGTCGGTCGTCGACGCCAGCGCGCCGCGCACCGCCTGGATCAGCGACTCGCAGTGCTGGTCCAGCAGGGCGAGGTAGAGGTCGAGCTTGCCCGGGAAGTGCTGGTAGAGCACGGGCTTGCTCACGCCGGCCCGCTCGGCGATGTCGTCCATCGCCGCCGCGTGGTAGCCCTGCGCGACGAACACCTCCTGAGCGGCGCCCAGCAGCTGGTTCCGCCGAGCTCGGCGCGGCAGACGGGTGCCGCGCGGGCGTGCTGCCTCAGTTTGCTCGATGGCTGTCACGCCGCCTCCCAATGTCGTCCACATGCGGTGTAGGCCGCGCGGCCATCGTACTTTTCGGTAACCCTGGTGTGCGCGGTGCGAGCGCAGAATTTCACGTACCGGACGACGGCGAAACCCGTGCGGCCCGTCCGCGGCGCGGCCGGCCGGGTGTCGTGCGGTCCTGGGGGGTCAGCGGTAGTCGTCCTCGTCGAGCGACACCACGCGTGCCTGTTCGACCAGATCGGCCACGTTCGCGCGGTCCGGGTCCACTCCGGTCAGGGGGTCGTCGCGGTGGGGCGTGATGTCCGCGTGCTGCTCGGCAGCGTCCACCTCGGGCGCCTCGACGTCGATCTCCGGTGCCGTGTCGGCCGCCAGGTCGTCGATGTCCTCGATCGTGTCGGGCTCGGTGGGGTCAAAGGCCATGATGGGCTCCCTTCCTACGAACGTCCCTGGAAGCAGCAGGAGCCACTGCGGGTGCCCGCAGGTATGAGCCTAGGAGACAGCCGATACGGGCGCCATGCCGTCAGGGCGGTTCGCTGTCCGGTTCCCCTGCCGCGGACGGCTCATTCTGTGACCGCGAACACATGAATCTCGACGTGATCACCTCGTAACATTGCCGCATGTCTTCGACCGAGTCGCCGTCCGTGCCGGCTGCCAGTGTGCTTCCCAGGGTGGCGCCCGTCCGGGTCGGCGAGGGCGAGCGGCTGCGCTCCGTGCGTCTGCCCGGTGTCACCCTGTCGGTCCGTTCCCGCCGCCCCGGGCGCGAAGCCCTGCCGCCCGCGCTGTACGTGCACGGGCTCGGCGGCTCCTCGCAGAACTGGTCGTCGCTCATGGCCGAGCTGGACGGCGTCGTCGACAGCGAGGCGGTCGACCTGCCGGGCTTCGGCGACTCACCGCCGCCGGACGACGGCGACTACTCCGTCACCGGGCACGCGCGCGCGGTCATCCGCTATCTCGACGCGGCCGGGCGCGGCCCGGTCCACCTCTTCGGCAACTCGCTCGGCGGGGCGGTCACCACGCGCGTGGCCGCCGTACGCCCCGATCTCGTCCGCTCGCTCACCCTCGTCTCGCCCGCCCTGCCCGAGCTGCGGGTGCAGCGCACCGCGGTGCCGACCGCGCTGCTGGGCGTGCCCGGGATCGCCGCTCTGTTCACCCGGATCACCAGGGAGTGGACGGCGGAGCAGCGGGTGCGCGGGGTCATGGCGCTCTGCTACGGCGACCCCGGGCGGGTCTCGCCCGAGGCGTTCCAGCTGGCCGTGGAGGAGCTGGAGCGGCGGTTGCGGCTGCCGTACTTCTGGGACGCGATGGCCCGCTCCGCGCGCGGGATCGTCAACGCCTACACGCTCGGCGGACAGCACGGACTGTGGCGCCAGGCCGAGCGTGTGCTCGCCCCGACGCTGCTGATCTACGGCGGCCGGGACCAGCTGGTCGGCTTCCGCATGGCCCACCGGGCCGCCCGTGCCTTCCGCGGCTCCCGGTTGCTGTCCCTGCCGGACGCCGGGCACGTGGCGATGATGGAGTACCCCGATCTGGTGGCCGACGCCTTCCGGGACCTCCTGGCACGGGCGGACGGCGGCGGCGAGCGAGCCGCGGCCGGCACGGGTGCGGGGAGCTGAGGGCCGGGGTGGGACGTCACAGCCGCCGCGGACCGGCTCCGAAGAGCGGGTCCGCGGACATAACCGCAGGGCGAGGGGACGAGCGGGGCAGCCGCTCCGACGGCCGGGGCACGCGCTCCGACGGCCGGGGCGCGCACTCTGACAGCCCTGGGGACGGCACGGCGCCGGCCCCCGACGGCGCGTCGCGGGCTCCGGAGGGCGCGTCGAGGAATCCGGACGGTACGCCGCGGGTGCAGGACGGCACTCCGGCGCCCGGGTTGCCGAGACGCGCGGACCACCTGCCGAGGCGGGGTACGCAGGGTGCACAGGGTGCGCAGGGCGGGCCGGGGGTTCCGGGCGGCGGCTCCGGGCCGGCTGTGCTGGGCTTTCCGGACGGCACTCCCGCGCGCGGGGTGTCGAGGTTCCCCGACGGGACACCCGGGCAGGGAGTGCCCAGGGTCTCCGATGACGCTCCCGCGCGCGGGGTGCGGCGTTCCCGGGAGGGTGCCGGTGCCCGGGGCGGGCATCCCGAGCAGCGGGAGGCCGGGGGCGGCTGGGGCGAGTTCGCCGGGCGGCCGGGCGACGCCGGTGGGCCCGGTGCGGTGCTGCCGCGGCAGCGGCAGGCGGGGCCGGACGGGCCGGGCGTACAGCGCGGACCGGGTGGACCGGGCGGATCGAGGCGCGGACGTGGACCTCGGCAGGAGTACCTCGAAGCCTTCGACGGCGACGGCGACGGCGACGGTGACCGTGACGGTGGCCGGGACGGCGACGGAACCGCGGACGCCGGGGGTCCCCGGAGCACCGGTGTCCTCGCGGCCGACGCGGGCCGTGCACGCCGTACCGGCGACCGGCCGGCCGAGGCGCCGCAGGTGTCGGCCGCCGGGGCGGACGGTGGCGCCGCGGACGGTGCAGCCCTGCCCGCGCAGCGCGGCGGGAACAAGGGGTGGGCCTTCACCGGCATCGCGGCGGCCGCCATCACCACCGTGCTCGCGGTGATCGTCGCCGGACAGGTGACCGACGCGCGGGACGACGGCGACGCGAAGTCGCAGTCCGCCGGCGGACACGCTCCCGACGCGCACGCGTCCGGAGCGCCGGCGCCGTCCACCGTGCCGAGCGCGGCGCCGCTCACGTACGACCAGAAGATGGGCAAGAAGTACCCGCTGAGCGCCACGCTGGCCGGGTCGGGGAAGTTCGACGCCGTGCCCGGTTTCGACAAGGCACCCGGCGTCGGGCAGAAGTACCGCTACCGCGTCGATGTCGAGCAGGGACTCGGGCTGGACGGCGCGCTGTTCGCCGAGGCCGTGCAGCAGACCCTGAACGACAAGCGCAGCTGGGCCCACGGCGGTGCCCGTACCTTCGAGCGGATCTCCTCCGGCAAACCCGACTTCGTGATCACGCTGGCCAGCCCCGGCACCACCGCCAAGTGGTGTGCCAAGTCCGGCCTGGACACCACGGAGGACAACGTGTCCTGCGACTCCGCCGCCACCGAACGCGTCATGATCAATGCGTACCGATGGGCTCAAGGCAGCAAGACATACGGTGACCGGATCCACCCTTACCGGCAAATGTTGATCAATCATGAGGTCGGCCACCGGCTCGGCCACGGGCACGTCACCTGCGAGAAGGACGGCGAGCTAGCCCCCGTCATGCAGCAGCAGACCAAGTTCCTCGATCATGACGGGATCCACTGCCGGCCCAACCCATGGCCGTACCCCGGTAGTTGACAGCCACCGCTTATGTCACATTGACATCAGCCCGCATGTTCGTTCATATTTCTGCGCATGTGGTCTAGTCATGCCGTCTCTCGCAGCGCCGCCATCGAGCTGGCGCTCATTGGCGTGACCGCGCTCTGCGTAGCCGACATCCACTGTCGCTGACGCCGCCTTCCCGGCGTTTGCGTCGCGACCCTTTCCTCCACTTCTGTCCGTGGCCGTGTCACGGACTTTTCGACGACCCGACGCCGGGGCCGACGTCTGTCCGCAGTCGTCTCACTCCTCGTCCACATGTCTCAGCCATCGAGAAACCCTCGATCAGCCTTGACTCGAAGCCTTGATACGTCACCCCGAGAGGTCGTCATTCCGATGCGTCAACCGTCCGTCATAGCGCGCCGCGTGGCAGCGGCATCCGTCAGCCTGGTCGTGGCAGCGGGCGCAGCCGCCTGCGGCCCGGAGGACAGCGATGCCAAGGGTTCAGGTGGCGACTCCACGCCCCACAAGGGCGGCACGCTCACGGTCCTGAACTCCCAGCCGCAGTCCGACTTCGACCCCGCCCGCCTGTACACCTCCGGCGGCGGAAACGTCCCCTCGCTCGTCTTCCGCACCCTGACCACGCGCAACCGCGAGAACGGCGCGGCCGGCGCCAAGGTCGTGCCGGACCTGGCCACCGACACCGGGCGCCCCAACAAGGACGCGACCGTGTGGACGTACACCCTGAAGAAGGGCCTCACGTACGAGGACGGGACGCCGATCACCTCGGGCGACATCAAGTACGGCATCGAGCGCTCCTTCGCGCCCGAACTCTCCGGCGGCGCACCCTACTTGCGTGACTGGCTGGTCGGGGCCGCCGACTACCAGGGGCCGTACAAGGACAAGAAGGGCCTGTCGTCGATCGAGACGCCGGACGCCCGGACCATCGTCTTCCACCTGAACAAGCCCGAGGGCGAGTTCCCGTACCTCGCCACGCAGACGCAGTTCACCCCGGTGCCCAAGGGCAAGGACACGGGCACCAAGTACGAGTCGCACCCGGTCTCGTCCGGCCCCTACAAGGTCGTCAAGAACGAGAACGACGGCGAGCACCTCGTACTGGAGCGCAACCCGCACTGGTCCGCGGCGACGGACGACCAGCGCAAGGCGTACCCGGCCACCATCGACGTGCGCTCAGGACTCGACTCCTCGGTGATCAACCAGCGGCTCTCCGCCTCCCAGGGCGCGGACGCGGCGGCCGTCACCACGGACACCAACCTCGGCCCGGCCGAACTCGCCAAGGTGAGCGGTGACAAGGAACTGGCCGCGCGCGTGGGCACCGGCCACTTCGGCTACACGAACTACATCGCGTTCAACCCGACCGTGAAGCCGTTCGACGACCCCAAGGTGCGCCAGGCGATCGCCTACGCCATCGACCGGTCGTCCGTGGTCAACGCGGCCGGCGGCAGTGCCCTCGCCGAGGCCGCCACCACCTTCCTGCCCAACCAGAAGTCCTTCGGCTACACGCCGTCCGACCCGTTCCCGGCGGGCGCGTCCGGCAACGCGGCGAAGGCCAGGGAACTGCTGAAGCAGGCCGGCCACGGCAACGGGCTGACCATCACGCTGACGCACTCCAACAGCAAGGACTTCGAGACCAGCCCGGAGATCGCGACCGCCGTCCAGGACGCGCTCAAGAAGGCCGGCATCACCGTCAAGCTCCAGGGCCTGGAGGAGAACGACTACAAGGACAAGATCCACAGTGTGAAGACCGAGCCGGGCCTCTTCCTGGCCCACTGGGGTGCGGACTGGCCTTCCGGCGGTCCCTTCCTCGCCCCCATCTTCGACGGCCGGCAGATCGTCAAGGACGGCGCGAACTTCAACACGGGTCTGCTGAACGACAAGTCGGTCAATGACGAGATTGACGCGATCAACAAGTTGACCGACCTCGACGCCGCCGCCGAGCGGTGGGGCGCGCTGGACCGGAAGATCGGCGAGAAGGCCCTCGTCGTGCCGCTGTTCCACCCGGTCTACAAGCGCCTGTACGGCAAGGACGTCAAGAACATCGTCATCAGCGACTGGACCGGCGTCCTGGACATCTCCCAGGTCTCGGTGAAGTAGCGCCGTGAGTGAGGCACTTGCCGCCATCGAGACCGCCGGGACGGACACCTCCGTCCCGGCGGTCTCGGGGGCACGTCAGTTCTGGCGGCGGCTGCGGGCGCAGCGCGCCGCCCTGGTCGCCGCGGCCGTCGTCGCGCTGCTCGTCCTGGTCGCGCTCGCCGCGCCGCTGCTCACCGCACTGGAGGGCCAGGACCCCACCACCTACCACCCCACCCTGATCGACTCCGCGCGCGGGGGCGTGCCCATCGGCTCCTTCGGCGGCATCAGCGCCGACCACTGGCTGGGCGTCGAACCCCAGACCGGCCGCGACATGTTCGCCCGGCTGCTCTACGGCGCACGGGTCTCGCTCGGCGTGTCCCTGGGCGCCACGGTGGTCCAGGTCGTCGTCGGCATCGCCATGGGCGTGGCCGCCGGTCTCGGCAACCGCTGGGTCGACCTGATCCTCAGCCGCGTCACCGACATCTTCCTCGCGATGCCGCTGATGATCATGGCGCTCGCACTGCTGGCCGTCGTGTCCGACGGGTTCCCGCGGCCGGTCCTCGTCGCGCTGATCATCTCCCTGGTCTCCGGGTGGAGCACGATGGCGAAGATGGTCCGCGCGCAGACCCTCGCGCTCAAGAACCTCGACTACGTCTCCGCGTCCCGGCTCAGCGGCTGGAGCACCTGGCGGACCGCCGTACGCGAGCTGCTCCCTGGCCTCGCCGCGCCGGTCATCACGTACGGCGCGCTGCTGATCCCGCAGAACATCAGCGCCGAGGCGGCCCTGTCCTTCCTCGGCGTCGGCGTGAAGCCGCCCACCCCCTCGTGGGGCCAGATGCTCACCTCCGCCGACGTCTGGTACCAGGCGGCCCCGCAGTACCTCCTGCTGCCCGCCCTCGCCCTGTTCGTGACCGTGTTCGCGATGACCGTCCTCGGCGACGGCGTCCGGGTCGCGCTCGACCCGCGCGCCGCCTCCCGGCTGCGCATCGGCACCGGCCGCAAGCGGGAGGCCCGCGCGGGGACGGCCGCACCGGCCACCCAGAACGGCGCACCGGCCACCGGCGAGGCCGCACCGGGCACCGAGACCGCCGCGCCGGGGCCCGGGAAGGGCGTACCGGACGCCGCGTCCACCGCCGTGCCGAAGAAGAAGGAGGAGCGCACGTGAACGGCTTCACCGGCTTCGTGGTGCGCCGGCTCGTCGGCGCCGTCATCACCCTGTTCGTGCTCTCGGTGATCATCTACGTCGTCTTCTACGTCACCCCCGGCAACGTCGCCCAGATCACCTGCGGCCCGCGCTGCTCCCCGGCCCAGGTCCACCAGGTCGCCGAACAGCTCCACCTCGACGACCCGCTGTACGTGCGCTACTGGCACTTCCTGCAGGGCCTCTTCGTGGGCCAGGACTTCTCGACGGGCACCTCCGTGGAGCACTGCTCGGCGCCCTGCCTCGGCCAGTCGTACCAGACCGACCAGCAGGTCACCGACATCATCCTGACCAAGCTGCCGGTGAGTTTCTCGCTGGTGCTCGGCGCCATGGTGATCTGGCTGGTGCTCGGTGTCGGCACCGGCGTGCTCTCCGCCTGGCGGCGCGGCCGGGTCTCCGAACGCGTCCTGACCGCGATCACCCTGGCCGGCACGGCGACCCCCGTCTTCGTCATCGGCCTGATCCTGATGATCGTCGTCTGCGGCGAACTGCAACTGCTGCCCTTCCCGCAGTACGTCGGCTTCACCGACGACCCCGAACAGTGGGCGTGGAACCTGCTGCTGCCCTGGCTCTCGCTCGCCCTCATCGAGGCGGCGGGCTTCGCCCGGCTCACCCGGGCGGCGATGCTGGAGACCCTGGCCGAGGACCACATCCGCACGTTCCGGGCCTACGGCGTCACCGAGCGCGCGGTGATCTCCCGGCACGCGCTGCGCGGCGCGACAGCCTCCGTCATCGCGCTGAACGCGGTCACCTTCGGCTCGGCCGTCGGCGGCGCCGTCCTCACCGAGACCCTCTTCGGACTGCCCGGCATCGGCCAGGAGCTGGTGCACGCCGTCAAGGTCGTCGACCTGCCGGTGGTCGTGGGCATGGTGCTGGTGATCGGTTTCTTCGTGGTCCTCGCCAACACCGTCGCGGACGTCCTGTACGCGGTGGCCGACCGACGGGTGGTGCTCTCATGAGCCTGGTGGAAGTGACCGGCCTGACCGTCGAGTTCGGCGCCCTGCGCGCCGTCGACGGGCTCTCCTTCAGCCTGGCGGAGGGCGCCGCCCTCGCCCTGGTCGGCGAGTCCGGCTCCGGCAAGTCCACGGTCGCGGGCGCCCTGCTGGGCCTGCACCGCGGCACCGGGGCCCGGGTCGGCGGCACGGTCCGGGTGGCCGGCACCGACGTACAGGCCGCGTCCGACGAGGAGCTGCGCCGGCTGCGCGGCGCCAAGGCCGCCATGGTCTTCCAGGACCCGCTGTCCTCGCTCGACCCGTACTACGCGATCGGCGACCAGATCGCCGAGGTCTACCGCGTCCACACGCGCGTGCCGCGCCGCGCCGCACGCGCGCGTGCCGTCGAGGTACTGGACCGGGTCGGCATCCCGGACGCGGCCCGCCGCTCCCGGTCCCGCCCGCACGAGTTCAGCGGCGGCATGCGCCAGCGCGCCCTCATCGCCATGGCCCTCGCCTGCGAGCCGGACCTGCTGATCGCCGACGAGCCGACCACCGCGCTCGACGTCACCGTGCAGGCCCAGATCCTCGATCTCCTGCACGCGCTGCGCGAGGAGACCGGCATGGGCCTGCTGCTCGTCACCCACGACGTGGGCGTGGCCGCCGAGAGCGTGGACGACGTCCTCGTCATGCGGCACGGCAGGGCCGTCGAGCGCGGCCCGGTCGGCGCGGTCCTCGCCGCGCCCGCCGAGCCGTACACCCGCGCCCTGCTCGACGCCGTCCCGCGCCTCGACGCCCGCAGGACCGGCTCCCCGGCCACCGAGGAGGTCGTGCTGGAGGCCACCGGACTGCGGCGCGAGTTCGGGCGCGGCCGCCGGGCGGTCGCGGCCGTGGACGACGTCTCGGTGACCGTCCGGCGCGGCGAGACCCTCGGTGTGGTCGGCGAGAGCGGCAGCGGCAAGACCACGCTCGGCCGCATGCTGGTGGGCCTGCTGGAGCCCACCGCGGGCGCGATCCGCTACGAAGGGCGCCCGCACACCGGTGTGAACCCGGCCGTCCAGATGGTCTTCCAGGACCCCGTCTCCTCCCTCAACCCCCGCCGCAGCGTGGGCGAGTCCATCGCCGACCCGCTCCGCGCGCGCGGGACGCGGGGCGGCGACGAGGAGCGCGTCCGGGAGCGCGTGACGGAGCTGCTGGAGCGCGTGGGGCTCGACCGGGCGCACTACGACCGCTACCCGCACGAGTTCAGCGGGGGGCAGCGCCAGCGCATCGGCATCGCGCGGGCGCTCGCCGCCGAGCCGCGCGTGATCGTCTGCGACGAGCCCGTCTCCGCGCTCGACGTCACCACCCAGGCCCAGGTGGTCGACCTGCTCGGCGAACTCCAGCGGGAACTCGGTCTCGCGCTCGTCTTCATCGCGCACGACCTCGCCGTCGTCCGCCAGGTCAGCGACCGGGTCGCGGTGATGCGGCGCGGCCGGCTCGTCGAGTACGGGCCCGCGGACGAGGTGTACGACAGCCCGCGCGAGCCGTACACCAAGCAACTCCTGGCCGCCGTACCCGCGCTCGACCCGGAGCTGGCGGCCCGGCGCCGCGCGGCACGGCGTGAACCCGCGGTGGCGTAACGTTTCGCGCACGCGCGATCGCCGTGTGAATCCTTAGCGCGGCGGAACGCGGCCCGCACGCGAAAGTTACGACCGTTCACCCCTTTTGGTGGTGCGACGGACAACCGTCCGTCGCACCACCGCCTTGGCCCCTTACGTTCTTCCCGCTGTGAGCCGCCGGGACAACGGCGGCTCCCCAGACGGGAGATCGGGGGTGCACACGTGCGCATAGGACTGCTTACGGAGGGTGGCTATCCGTATGTGAGCGGTGACGCCGGGCTCTGGTGCGACCGGCTCGTGCGCGGGCTCGAACAGCACGAGTTCGACGTCTACGCGCTCAGCCGCGGCCGACGCCAGGGCGCCGAGGGCCGCGCCCCGCTCCCACCTCAGGTCAAGCGGGTGCGCACGGCGCCGCTGTGGACGGCCGAGGACGACGGGGTCGTGTACGGGCGGCGTGCGCGCCGGCGCTTCGCCGAGCACTACGGCGACCTGCTCGCGGCCGTGTGCGCCGGAGCCGGCGCGGAGGCCGCTTCCCGGGGCGCGTCCGCGTCCGGTGATCTGGCGGACCGTTTCGGCAGTGCGCTGTACGGACTCGCCGAACTCGCCCGTGAGGAGGGCGGACTCGTCGGCGCCCTGCGCTCCGACACCGCCGTACGCGCCCTGGAGCGCGCCTGCCGCGCCCCTGACGCGCCGCGCACGGCGCACGAGGCGCGCGTACCCGACCTGCTCGCCGTCGCCGCCCACCTCGAACGCGCCCTGCGCCCCCTCTCCCTCGACTGGTACGGCGACGACGGTCTCGGCGCCGCCGACCTCTGCCACGCCACCACCGGCGGCCCCGCCGCCCTCTGCGGGCTGCTCGCCCGGCACTTCTGCGACGTACCGCTGCTCGTCACCGAGTACGGCGTGCGGCTCCGCTCGCACTACCTGGCGCTCGGCCCCGACGCCGCCGCCCCCGCCGTACGCGCTCTGCTCGCCGCCTTCCACGGCCGCCTCGCCGCCGAGGTCTACCGCGGGGCCGAGATCCTCACCCCGGGCAACGCGCACGCCCGCCGCTGGCAGGAGCACTGCGGCGCCGACCGGGCCCGGATCCGCACGGTCCACCCCGGCATGGCGGCCGACCGCTTCAGCGAGGTCGGCGAGTCCGCTGACCGGGCCGACCCGGACACGCTGGTCTGGGTCGGGCGCGTCGAACCCGCCAAGGACCTGGTGTCGCTGCTGCACGCCTTCGCCGAGGTGCGCAAGGAGGAGCCCAGGGCCCGGCTGCGGATCGTGGGCGCCCCCTCCGGCGCCGGGGGCGCGGCCTACCTCGGCCACTGCCGGGCGCTCGCCGCACAGCTCTTTCCGGACGAGGCCGAGGGCGCCCACGACGTCGGCGACAACCCCGTCTCCTTCGAAGAGATCGGCGCACCGGAGGCACCGACGCTGCCCGAGGCGTACGCCGCCGGCGCGGTCGTCGTCCTGTCCAGCGTCGTGGAGGGCTTCCCGGTCAGCCTGGTCGAGGCCATGTTCTGCGGACGGGCCACCGTCTCCACCGACGTGGGCGCGGTCGTGGAGGTGATCGGCGGTACGGGCCTCGTCGTGCCCCCGCGAAACCCCAGGGCGCTCGCCGAGGCGTGTGTGGCGTTGCTGCGTGACCCCGAGCGCCGTGCGCGCCTCGGTGCCGCCGCGCGCGCCCGTGCGCTCGAACTGTTCACCGCCGAGCAGAACATCGCGGCATTTCACGGCATTTACCTGGAGATCGTCTCGCACTGCCCGGTCCGCCGGGTCGTCCTGGACGAGTCGGGCGAGCCCCTGCCGTTCGCCGCCCCCGCCGAGTCCCGCGTCCCCGGCCGCTGGACCGGCCACACGGCCCGCGCCCTGTCCCGCCCCCTCCCCGGGTGGGCCTCGAACACCCCGGTCCGGGCGACCCCGCTGGCGGCTGCGGAGGGTACGCGATGAGCGACGTGGACAGCTGGGCCGTGGACGGGGGGATCGGTGCCGGGCGGGTTGAGGCGAGCCATGTTGATCACGGTCATGTCGATGCGGCACCGGTTGATGCGGCACGTGTTGACTCGGTTCATATTGATTCGGGCTTCGTTGACTCCGGCTTGATCGGCTCCCGTCCCGGGATGCCCAGTGGTGCCGATCCATGGGACGTGCGCTCGGGGGAGTGGCTGACGGGCGCGGCGGACGACATCGGCGGCGCGGGCGCGTTCAGGCCGCCCGCCGCTGTCGGGCAGGCTCCCGCGCCGGCCGCCGGACCGCCGGCCGCCGCCGTCGGACAGACCGCCCGGCACGCACCCGCACCGGCCGCCTCCCACATCGTCGCGGACACCGCGACGGACGCGGGGGCCGGGCGCGGGCGTGCCGCCGGAGTCAGGCGCGGGTCAGGTGACCCGGTGAAAGCACTGCTGCACCGGCACCGCGAGCTGTGCGAGCGGGCCGTGGACCCGTTGGAGATCGCCGCGGGTCTGGAGGCGCACGGCGTCACCGACCGGACCGCCGCCCGCTTCCGTCACCGGGACGTGTTCTCGCTCGCCGAGGAGCTGTACGCGCGCGTGCCGCGCGACGCCGGACCGCGCCCGGAGCCCGCGCCCCTGCCGGAGCCCCGCGTCCGCGCCGACTGGGTCCTGCTCACCCTGCTGCCCGGCCTGCTCGGCGCCGCCTCGGTCGCCTGCGTGCGCCTGAGCCACGGACACCCCCGTCAACTGGCCGCTCTCGGCGGCCTCCTCGCCGTCGCCCTCGCCACGCGCGCGGCACTGCGGCACGGCCCCCTCGCCGGCCCGCCCGGCACGCGCACGTGGCGCACCGCGGCCGGCACGCGCGTATGGACGCTCTGGCTCCTCGGCTACGCCCTCGCCGGTGACGGCCTCCTGCGCGCCGTCCTGGCGGGCGGCCCCGACGCCCTGCCCACCGGAACCCCGGACGGCCCCTGGCCCACCGCCACCGCGCCCTTCCTGGCCCTTCTGCCGGCCTGCGCGCCGGCGGCCTGGGCGGCCCACCTCCTCGCCGCCGGCGCCCGCCGCAGGCTCGCCGGCAGCCGGGGCCTCGAAGACTTCACGGCCGCCGTGACACCCCTGCTGCTCGGCACGTTCACCCTGTTCCTCGGCGCCCTCGCCGCCCTGCTCGCGCTGTGCGGTGCCGTCCTGCACGAGCCGGCGGCCTATCCGCAGGCCCTCACCCTGGGCGCCCTGCTCCTGCTCGCCCGCCTGCTCACCGTGCACCGCCACGGGCACGCCCCCGCCCTCGCGCTGGGCGCCGCCGCGGCCACGGAGGCGGCGGCCCTCGCCCTGCCCGCGGCTGCCCGGCTGCCCGGCTGCGCCTTCCTCGCGGCGCCCGTGGAAGCCCTCGTCGACGCCTGGGGCGAGGCCGTCGTACCGGCCCTCGCCTGCGGCGTCGCGGCCCTGGCCCTGCTGTGGCACGCAGGCCGCACCCTCACCCGGGCCTCGGCCCACGCGCCCACGGGAGCACCCGACTGAACCTCGCCCACCGGCCCGGCCCGCCGCCGGAGGCACCCGCACCACCCCTCTGAAGGAGAACACCAGATGACCACCTCCCGACCCGGAGCGTCCCGAGCCGCCGGAGCCGCCGGAGTGTCCGGAGCAGCCGCAGGAGCCGTCGAGACGGCCGGTACCACCGGCGCGCACACCCCGGGAGCCGCCCGATGAGGGTCCTGCTGATCGGAGCCAACGGATTCATCGGCCGCTTCGTGGCCGACCGCCTGCTCGCCGACCCGGCCGTCCAGCTCACCGCGCTCGGCCGCGGCGACGACGCCGACGTCCGCTTCGACCTCGCCACCGGCAGCCCGGGCGCGCTCACCCGCTTCCTCGACGCGGTCCATCCCGGGGTCGTCATCAACTGCGCGGGCGCCACCCGCGGCGGGGCCCGCGAACTCACCCGGCACAACACCGTCGCCGTCGCCACCGTCTGCGAGGCGCTGCGCCGCAGCGGGTGCGGTGCCCGTCTCGTGCAGATCGGCTGCGGCTCCGAGTACGGCCCCAGTCAGCCCGGGTCCTCCACGGCCGAGGACGCCGTACCGCGCCCCGGCGGCCCCTACGGCGTCAGCAAGCTCGCCGCGACCGAGCTGGTCCTCGGCTCCGGCCTGGACGCCGTCGTCCTGCGCGTCTTCTCGCCGGCCGGACCCGGCACCCCGGCCGGCTCCCCGCTCGGCCGGCTCGCCGAGGCCATGCGCCGCGCCATGCAGTCGGGCGACGGCGAACTCAAACTCGGCGGCCTCGGCGTGCAGCGGGACTTCATCGACGTACGCGATGTCGCGCGGGCCGTGCACGCGGCCTCGCTCTCCGCCGCGCAGGGCGTGATCAACATCGGCTCAGGCCGTGCCGTCCGCCTCCGGGACGCCGCCTCCGTCCTCGCGCGCGTGGCCGGATACGGCGGTGCCCTGCACGAACTCGACGCCCCGCCCGGGCCGCTGCGCGCCACCATCGGCCACCCCCGCGCGGAGTCCGAGCACGCGGGCCCGATGGCGTACCCCTACCCGGACGGCTGCGGCTCCTGGCAGCAGGCCGATGTGCGCACCGCGCGCGACCGGCTCGGCTGGCGGCCCCGCATCAACCTCGAAGAGTCCCTGGCCGACATCTGGATGGAGGCGGCGTGCCGCATCTGACCAGCACCACCACTACCACCGGCACCGGCATCCGCACCGCCCTCGGCGTCCCGGGCTACGCCCACCCGCTCGTGGCCCCCGCCCAGTGGGCCGAACTGACCCGCCCCGGCACCCCGCTGGACTGGGTCGTCCTCAACGTCGCCGCGGGCCCCGGCAGCCGCCCCGACCCGCACTGCCTGGGAGCGGCGGCCCGGCTGCGCGCGGCCGGCGTCCGCATCCTGGGCCATCTGGACCTCACCTACGGCGCCCGGCCCTTCGGCGACCTGCTCTCCGACGCCCACCGCCATCTCGACTGGTACCGCGTCGACGGCTTCTTCCTGGACCGCTGCCCCGCGGAGCGGACCGCGCTCCCCGAGGTCCGCCGCGCGATCACCGCGCTCCGGGCGATCGGCGACACCGCCCATGTCGTCCTCGGACACGGCCGTCACCCGCATCCCGGCTACGCCGAGAACGCCGACCAGCTGGTGACCTTCCGCGGACCCTGGTCCGACTACCGCTGGTCGCAGGCGGCCGAGTGGACCGCCGACTATCCGCCGGACCGGTTCTGCCACTTCGTGCACGGTGTGCCGCTCGGCCACCTCGACGAGGCGCTGCGGATCGCCCGCTGGCAGGGCGCCGCGACGATCTACTTCACGGACCGCACCGGCGGCGGGCGCAGCGATCCGTGGGAGACGATGCCCGGCTACTGGGACGACATTGTCTCGCGTGTCGAAACAGGTGTCTCGGAATGAAGAAGGCCGTGGCAGTGTTACGAGGAGAACAACTGTAGTGATTGACCGACCAACGGAGTCCCCGTGTCGTTGCCACCCCTGGTCGAGCCGGCTTCCGAGCTCACCGTAGACGAGGTCCGCAGGTACTCCCGCCACCTGATCATCCCCGATGTGGGCATGGACGGGCAGAAGCGGCTGAAGAACGCCAAGGTGCTCTGTGTGGGTGCCGGCGGCCTGGGTTCGCCGGCGCTGATGTACCTGGCCGCCGCGGGCGTGGGCACCCTCGGCATCGTGGAGTTCGACGAGGTCGACGAGTCGAACCTGCAGCGCCAGATCATCCACAGCCAGTCCGACATCGGCCGCTCGAAGGCCGAGTCCGCGCGTGACAGCGTCAAGGGCATCAACCCGTACGTGAACGTGATCCTTCACGAAGAGCGGCTCGAAGCCGAGAACGTGATGGACATCTTCAGCCAGTACGACCTGATCGTCGACGGCACCGACAACTTCGCGACCCGCTACCTGGTCAACGACGCGTGCGTGCTGCTGAACAAGCCGTACGTGTGGGGCTCGATCTACCGCTTCGACGGCCAGGCGTCCGTCTTCTGGTCCGAGCACGGCCCCTGCTACCGCTGCCTCTACCCGGAGCCCCCGCCCCCCGGCATGGTCCCCTCCTGCGCCGAGGGCGGCGTCCTGGGCGTGCTGTGCGCGTCCATCGGCTCCATCCAGGTCACCGAGGCGATCAAGGTCCTCACCGGCATCGGCGAGCCGCTGGTCGGCCGTCTGATGATCTACGACGCCTTGGAGATGCAGTACCGCCAGGTCAAGGTCCGCAAGGACCCCGACTGCGCGGTCTGCGGCGAGAACCCGACCGTCACCGAGCTCATCGACTACGAGGCCTTCTGCGGCGTCGTCTCCGAGGAGGCCCAGGCGGCGGCCCTCGACTCGACGATCACTCCCAAGCAGCTCAAGGAGTGGATCGACGAGGGCGAGAACATCGAGATCATCGACGTCCGCGAGCCGAACGAGTACGAGATCGTCTCCATCCCGGGCGCCAAGCTGATCCCGAAGAACGAGTTCCTCCTCGGCACCGCCCTGGGGGGCCTGCCGCAGGACAAGAAGATCGTCCTGCACTGCAAGACGGGTGTCCGCAGTGCGGAAGTCCTCGCGGTCCTGAAGTCCGCGGGCTTCGCCGACGCGGTCCACGTCGGCGGCGGCGTCATCGGCTGGGTCAACCAGATCGAACCGGACAAGCCGGTCTACTGACCAACCCCCTTCGGCGGGCCGCGGAGCTGCTCCGCGGCCCGCCGTCGTGCTGCGGCCACCGCGCCCCCGGCCGTCAGGAGCAGACCTTGCCGTCCTTCGGCACCGCTCCCCTCAGCAGATAGGCGTCCACCGCCGAGTCGACGCAGTCGTCGCCGTGGCCGTACGCCCCGTGCCCCTCGCCCTTCCAGGTGAGTTCGACGCCGACACCCCGGCCCAGCTCGTCGGCCATTCTGCGGGCGCCCTCGTACGGAGTGGCCGGGTCGCCGGTGTTGCCGACCAGCAGGATCGGCGCCGCACCCGGGGCGCCGACCTCCGGGGTGTCGTACTGGCCCGGCACCGGCCAGCCGTGGCACCAGCCCGCCGTGTCCCAGGCCAGGAAGTCCCCGAACACCGGCGAGATCCGCTCGAAGTCCGCCAGCCGCCGCTTCGTCTCGGCGAGCGCCGGCCGCTGCTTGTCGTCCAGGCACGATATGGCCCGCTGGGAGTGGGACATCGTGCCGTAGTGACCCGAGGCGTCCCGGTCGTTGTATCCGTCGGCGAGTGCCAGCAGCTCCGAACCGTCGCCCTGCTGCGCCGACTTGAGCGCGCTGGTCAGTCTCGGCCAGCTCGACTCGCTGTACAGCGGCAGGATGATCCCGGTGACCGCGAGCGTCTCGGTCAGCTTCCGCCCGGACGACGTCGGCAGCGGTTCGGCGTCGAGCCGCTTCAGCAGGCCCGCTATCTTCCGTGAGCCCTCATCGGGATCCTGGCCGGTGGACTTGAGGTAGTCGTCCAGCGCCCGCTGGAAGCCGCGGGCCTGGTTCTCTGCGTGGCCCACCGTGTCCGCCGTGGGGTCGACCACCGCGTCGAGCACCAGCCGGCCCACCCGCCGCGGGAACAGGTGGGCGTAGACGCCGCCGAGTTCGGTGCCGTAGGAGATGCCGAAGTAGTGCAGTTTGGCGTCGCCGAGGACCTGGCGCATCAGGTCCATGTCGCGTGCCGTGTCGGTGGTGGACACATGGGCCAGCAGCGGTCCCGCGGCCTGCCGGCACCCCTGGCCGAAGGCGGCGGCGTCCGCGAAGTACGCCTTCTCCTCGGCCGGGGTGTCCGGTGTGGCGTCCAGGGTCTCGGCGGCGCCGATCTCCCGGTCGTCACGGCAGCGGACGCCCTCGCTCGCGCCGGCCCCGCGCGGGTCCCAGCTCACCAGGTCGTAGCGCTCATGAAGGGCGGAGACCGAGCCCTCGAAGTACGGCATCGTCGACACCCCGGAGCCGCCGGGGCCGCCGAAGTTGAACAGCAGCGAGCCGATGCGGTGGCCACCGGTGGCCCGCGCGCGGATGAGAGCGAGACCGATCGTCCGGCCGCCCGGCTCGGCCCAGTCCAGCGGCACCTCGAGTGTCGCGCACCGCCATGCCCCGCTGGGCGCGGTGGAGTTCCCGGCGGCCTTGCACCGCCGCCAGTCCAGGTGCTGGGAGGTGAGGGAGGACGGCAGCGCTGCCGGGGCCGGCGCGGCGGTGGCACGGGATGCCGGTGGGGGAGCCGAACCGGCGCCCTTGCCCTCGTCCTTCTTCCCGCCGCCGGACGAGCCTCCGCAGCCGGCGAGCAGCAGCCCCGCCGCCAGCGCGGCCGTCCACCACGGCAATCGCATCATGCGCACCCCCCTGACAGGCCCGCCGCGTCGTGCCGCGCCGGGCGTTCAGGCCATGGTAGGCGTGCGCGGCCTGGTCCGTTTCGGCCTGTGGATAACCCTCTGACCTGCGACTTCGCCCGATTCGGGTCGTCAGGATCCGCCAGGGGCACAAGGATCCGTCAGGTGCGGCAAGATCCGCCAGGGGCACAAGGATCCGTCAGGCGCGGCAGGATCCGTCAGGAGCAGACGAGCCCGGCCTTCGGCACCTTCCCGTTCAGCAGATAGCCGTTCACCGCGCTCTGCACGCACTTGTTCTTGCTGTCGTACGCGCCATGGCCCTGGCCCTTGTACGTCAGCTGGACGCCGACGCCCTTGCCGAGCGCGCTCACCATCTTCCTCGCGCCCTCGTACGGGGTGGCCGGGTCGCCGGTGTTGCCGATGACGACGATGGGCGCCGCTCCCGGCGCGCTGACGTCGGGATGGTCGGCGGCGCCCGGCACCGCCCAGTCGGTGCAGCTGACCATGCCCCAGGCCATGAAGTCCCCGAACACCGGGGAAGCGGCGCGGAACTGGGGCAGTCTCCGCTCGACGAAGTCCACGTCGTACCGCGGTTTCGCGTCGGAGCAGCTGATGGCGGTGTTCGCCGCCAGGAGGTTGCTGTACTCGCCGTTCTCGCTGCGGCCGTTCAACGAGTCGGACAGCAGCATGAGGATCTTGCCGTCGCCGTCGTACGCCTCCTCCAGGCCCTCGGTCAGGTACTCCCAGAAGTCCTTCGAGTACAGGGACTGCGCGATGCCGTTGGTGGCGGCGGTCTGGGTCAGCTGGCGCGGGGGGATGCCGGGGATCGGCTTCTTCTCCAGGTCGGCGAGGAGCTTCATGATGCGGTCCTTCACGTCCTGCGCGGTGTCGCCGAGCGGGCAGTCCGTGGCCTTCGACGTGCAGTCCTCAGCGAAGTTGTCGAGTGCGAGCTGGAAGCCCTTGGCCTGGCCGAGCGCTCCCTGCTCGGGGGTCTGCGTGGGGTCCACGACGGCGTCGAGGACGGCCCGGCCGACGTGCCTGGGGAACAGGTGGGCGTAGACGCCGCCGAGTTCGGTGCCGTAGGAGATGCCGAAGTAGTGCAGCTTGGCGTCGCCGAGGACCTGGCGCATCAGGTCCATGTCGCGGGCCGCGTCCGTGGTGCGCACATGGGGCAGGACCGGCTTGGAGTTCTTCTCGCAGGCCGCGTTGAACTGCTTGGTGCGCTTCAGGAGCTGGACGCGTTCGGCGCCGGTGTCCGGGGTCGCGTCCTGCTGGAAGTACACGTCGAGCTGGGCGTCGCTCTCGCACTCCACCGGTGCGCTGCGGCCGACCCCGCGCGGGTCGAAGCTGACCAGGTCGTAGCGGGTGCGCAGGGTGGTGTAGTCGGTGCCGAACGCCGGCAGCGTGGTGACACCGCTGCCGCCGGGGCCGCCGAAGTTGAACACGAGCGAGCCGATCCGCTTGCTCGCGGGGCCACTGGTCCGGGCGCGGATCAGGGCGATGTCGATGGTGTCGCCCTTCGGCTTGCTCCAGGTGAGCGGCGCCTTCATGGTGGCGCACTGCCACGGGGTGCCGTTCGGCAGCGGTGACGGTGCGCTGCCGCCGCCCTCCGCCTCGGACGGGGCCGGGCAGTCCTTCCAGTCCAGCTGCTGAGCCGTGAGGTCCCCGTCCTCGGGGCTGTCGCCGCCGCATCCGGCCAGTGCGGCGGCGAGCAGGACAGCGGTGGTGGTCAGCGCGGCGGCACGCAGCCGGGAGGGGTTCGCCATAAGCCCATCGTGGCGGCGCGCACGCTGGGGCGCGCGGGGCGCGGGCCGTACGAGGTACGCGGCCGGCGCCGGCGGCTACAGGGCTCCCTTGCGGCTGAGGTGGTTGAAGGCCAGCCAGCCGGGCAGCACCGGCAGCCAGAGGGTCAGCAGCCGGAACAGCAGGACGGCCGGGGCGGCGACCTCCTTGGGCAGGCCCACCGCGATCAGACCGACGGTCAGGGTCGCCTCGACCGCGCCGACGCCGCCGGGGGTGGGCGCCGCGGAGCCGAGCGCGTTGCCGGCGAGGAAGACGACGGCGACGCTGGCGATGCTGAGCGACACCGAGCCGTCGCCGAAGGCCCGGATCGAGGCGTCCAGGCACATCACGAAGCAGGCGGTCAGCAGGAGCATGCCGCCGATGCCGGTGACGAGCTTCTGGGGCCGCTGGAGCACGTCGAGCATGCGCGGGACGACACCGGCGAACAGCGACCTCACGCGCGTGACGACGAATTTCCGCAGGAACGGCACCGAAGTGACCACGAGGACCAGCACGGCCACGGTCAGCAGGCCCGCGATGACCGTGCGGGACGGCGACAGCGACGGTGTCTTCTCGGTTCCGGTCAGATAGCCGAAGGACAGCAGCATCAGGATGTGGCAGCCGAGCCCGAACAGCTGCGAGGCGCCGACGCTCGCCACCGCGAGCCCCGGGCGCACGCCGGCCCGCTGCAGGAAGCGGGTGTTGAGCGCCACACCGCCGACCGCGGCCGGTGCCACGATCTTCACGAAGGACCCGGCGACCTGGGCCGCCACGGTCCGCGGGAACGGCACCCGTTCCGGCACGAACCCCAGCAGGGCCATGGCCGCGGCGACGTAGCTGAGCGCGGAGAACAGCACCGCCGCGGCCACCCAGCCCCACTGGGCCTGCGCGAACAGCTTGCCGAACTCGATGTGCGTGAGCTGCGTCAGCAGGTAGTACGCGCCGATCGCACCGGCGATGAAGCTGATCAGCGTCCGCGGCCTGATCCGCTCGAGACGGGCCGGCTCCACCGGCGCCTGGGGCCTGATCCGCAGCACCTCGTGCCGGATCTGGGTGAGCAGATCCTCCTCGCGGGCCTCGTCCAGCGCCTCGTCCATCGCCCGCTTCTGGGCGCGCTGCTCGGCGCGGACGGTCTTCTTGTCCGGCTTCTCGAGAACGGTCTCGGCCGTCTCGGACGCCTCCTCCAGACGGGCCAGCTTGGCCTGCCGGGACGCTTCGAGCACCGCCTCGCGTTCCCGCTCGGCCCGCTCCCGGGCCAGCCGGCGCAGCGTCGAGCGCGTGGAGCGCGTCAGCGCGATCGGCTGGAGCATCGGCAGACAGTCGGCGACCGCGTCCGGCCCGAGCACCCCGACCGCCGAGGCGACGGCCCGCTCGGCGCCGACCCGCAGGCCGAGCGTGGTGACCAGCTGGGCGACGTCCATACGCAGCAGCAGCTCACCGGCCGCGATCTCGCCGCCGCGCAGCTCGGTGAGGATCACCCTGCCGGAACGATCCACCAGGATCGCGTCGCCGGCCAGCCTGCGGTGCGCGATGCGCCGCGACTGCAGTGCCTGCACCTGGTGCCAGGTGCTGCGCAGCAGCTCGTCGGTGATCTCCTCGTCGGCCAGCGAGTCCAGCGTGCGCCCGCCGGTGTGCTCGTAGACGAGCATGACCGCGTCGGGGCCGAGTTCGGAGGTGGCGATCAGCTTGGGCGCGTTGGCGCCGGCCGCGATCGCCGCGTAGGCCAGCAGCGCCTCCTGCTCCAGGGCCTGGCGCAGCGACTGGAGGCTGGAGCGAGTGGCGAAGCCGCGCAGGGTCAGATTGCGCCACGCGCGGTAGAAGAAACCCTGTGCCTGCTGTTCCCGGTCCACGACCGTGACGTCCAGCGGCGGGCCGTCCTCCAGGGTGACGAAGTAGCGCCGGCCCCGGTCGCCGTTCTCCGACTCCCCGGCCTCCTCGCGGGCCGCGCTGACGGGGTGGAAGCCGACGTACCTGAGGCCCGCCATCAGGGTCTGGCCGGTCGGGCGGACGTTGGGGGAGCCGACCGCGTACAGGGTGCCGTAGGCGATGGTCCAGCCGATCAGGACCGTCAGGATGATCGAGAAGGGGGTCGTGTAGCCGGTGACCAGCATGGAGAACGCGTCGAGCAGCAGCACGATCCACAGCACCGCGCGCCATCTCGGTCTGCGGGACATGCCGACGGCCGTCATATAGGCGATCACGGGCGCCAGATAGCCGTGCACCGGGTCGGTCAGGGCGTGGATGTCGCCCGGCGAGGGCTGGGTGAGCGCCTCCTGGATCGAGTCCGGGGCGGCCTGGGCGACCCACAGGTCGGTGGCGAGGGTCACTCCGTGGGCCAGGACGGCGGCGAGGACGCCGTCGGCGATGCGCAGCCCGTCGCGCTTGATCAGCCGTTCGATCGCGAAGGCGACCGGCACCAGCAGGATCGCGATGCTGGACGCCAGCCCCGCGATCTTGATCAGCAGGTCGGGAGCCTGGCCGGTGCCCTTGTTGATGTCCTGTTCGAGGCCCGAGGTGGTGCCGTGCGCGAACGCGGCGATCGCGAGCAGCACCACGATCGCGAGCACGCCCACCATGAGCCGCATGAGGTCGGAGGGGCGGTGCACGCGCGCGGGGAGCAGCGGTTCGTCGCCCTCCACCTGCTCGGCGTGGGGGTCGTCGGCGGCGCACTGATGCCGATCCGGGGGCGCCTTGTCGGAGCCGGGCGCCGTCTCCGGGCCGGGTGCCTTCTCGGCGGCGTCCGCTTCCGATCCGGGTGCCCTCTCGGCGGCGTCCGCGTCGTCGCCACGCGCGTGCGTGCCGTCGTTCTGGTCGGCCTCGGGGCCGCCGGCCTCGGAGCCGCCCGCGCGCGCTTCCCGCGCGCGCGTGCCGTCGTCCTCGCGCGGACCGGCGTCGTCCCGCTTCTCCGGGCCGCCGCCTTCCCGCTTCTCCGGGCCGCCGCTCTCCTGCTTGGCCGGACCGGGGTCTTCCTGCTGCGCGCCGGTGCCGCTCTCGGCGGCGCGGGCGGTGTCCGGGCGCGCGGAGGCGTCAGGGGTGCCCGCCGTTCCTTCGGGGTGCACGCCCTGCTCCTTCGTGGTCTCTTCGTGGTCTCGTATCACCAGTCACCGCCCGCACGATGGTGGCATGCCCCACCGGCACTCACGGTCATCAGGGTGCGGATGCGCGGGCGCACAGTCTGCCGGAAGGACCGGCCGGGGGCGAGAGGACCGTTGCTGACGGTTCCCGCCGGGACGTCCGCGGGGTGCGGCAGGATGGGGTGGATGAGCGAGCAGAGCCCTCCCGAAAACGCCCGTGAGGGGTACGCGGACGAACTGCCGGAGTACGCCGAGCGGGTCCTGGACGTCGCCGAGCGCATTCCGCCGGGCCGGGTCATGACCTACGGCGATGTCGCCGAGTGGCTGGAGCAGGGAGGCCCGCGCCAGGTCGGCCGGGTGATGGCCCTCTACGGAGGCGCCGTCCCGTGGTGGCGGGTCGTACGCGCCGACGGCGCGCTGCTGCCCGGACACGAGCTGCGGGCGCTCGCCCACTACCGCGAGGAGGGCACCCCGCTGAAGCAGGCGGGCAGGAGCACCGAGGGGCATCTGCCGCGGCTCGACATGCGACGGGCCCGGTGGGACGGCGGTGCGGACGCGGAGGGTCACATCTGACAGCTTCCGCCATGGGATGCCGCCAGGACGGGCCTGTGATCCGTTCGGGGGACACGGGGGACGTCCGTGGCATGCCGTACGTTCGTGAGGTGTGGGTCGCGCGTGACGTGCGCGCCGCGAGGGAAGAACCGGAAGCCCTGCTTCCGGCCGGAGCGGCGGCGTAGCGTCGAGTGCACGTGTCCCCCTCATCCCGCGGTCACCGCCTCGCGCGCGTGACCGCCTGTCCACCAGCGCAACCACCAGGACCGGCCGATCACGTGAGCTCCTCCTCCTCCACCAGGCGCCTGCCGCACCTTCCGGTGCGGCAGGGGAGTCGTGGCGCTTACCGACTGGTCCGTACCCCACCGGCGATCGGGCATCCCCCTCGTCTGGACGCCGCGCAGCGCGCCGTGGTTGACCACAAGGCCGGACCGCTGCTCGTCCTCGCCGGCCCCGGCACCGGCAAGACGACCACCCTGGTCGAGTCCGTGGCAGCGCGGATCGCCCGGGGCGGTGACCCCGCGCGGATCCTGGTGCTGACGTTCAGCCGCAAGGCCGCCGTCGACCTGCGCGACCGTATGGCCCGGCGCATCGGCGCGGCCCGCGCGCCCAGGGCGACCACGTTCCACTCGTACTGTTACGCCCTGGTCCGCGCCCACCAGGACGCCGGCCGGTTCACCGAGCCGCTGCGCCTGCTCTCCGGCCCCGAGCAGGACGTCACCGTCCGCGAGCTGCTCGCCGGCCAGCCCGAGCTGGAGCGGCTGGGGCTGACCCATGTGCGCTGGCCGGACGAACTGCGCGCCTGCCTGACCACGCGCGGCTTCGCCGACGAGGTCCGCGCCGTCCTCGCCCGCAGCCGCGAGCTGGGCCTCGGCCCGGACGCCCTGGACGCCTTCGCGCGCCGTATCGGCCGCCCCGACTGGCGGGCGGCGGCCGCTTTCCTCGCCGAGTACCTCGACACGCTCGACCTCCAGGGCGTGATCGACTACGCGGAGCTGGTCCACCGCGCGGTCCTGCTCGCCCGCCGGCCGGAGACCGCCGCACGGCTCGCCGCCCAGTACGACGCCGTGTACGTCGACGAGTACCAGGACACCGACCCCGCCCAGGTCAGGCTCCTGGACGCCCTGGCGGGCCAGGGCCGCACCCTGGTCGCCTTCGGTGACCCCGACCAGTCGATCTACGCCTTCCGGGGCGCCGACGTGAACGGCATCCTCGACTTCCCGGCGGCCTTCCCGCGCGCGGACGGCCGCCCCGCCCCGGTCGAGGTGCTGCGCACCTCCCGCCGCTCCGGTGCCGCCCTGCTGGCCGCGACCCGCGTGATCACCCAGCGCATGCCGCTGCCCCGGCTGCCCGCCGACAAGGTCCGCGCCCACCGCGAGCCGAGTCCCGTACGGGACGGCGGCCGGGTCGAGGCGCACACGTACCCGACGGCCGGCGCGGAACTGGACAACATCGCGGACATCCTGCGCCGCGCGCACCTGGAGGACGGCGTCCCCTGGCGCGACATGGCCGTCCTGGTGCGCGCCGGCGCCCGCAGCCTGCCCACCCTCCGCCGGGCCCTGACCGCCGCCGGCGTCCCCCTGGACATCGACGGTGACGACCTGCCGCTGCGGCACGAGCCGGCGGTGGCACCCCTGCTGACGGCCCTCCGCGCGGTGGCCACGGCGGAGGCCGGGGCCCGCGAGGAGCGGTCGGCGGCACGGACCGCCCAGGACGGGCCGGTCACGGACGAGGCGGCACCGATCACGGAAGAACCGGCCGCGTCCGAGGCCGAGGCCGCGTCCGAGGGCGACGGCGCCGGGGCACCGACCGACGGCGCCGGGGCACCGACCGGCGACGCCGGGGCGCCGGCCGGCGGCGTCGTGGCATCGGCTGTGGACGCCGGGGCAGCGGCCGGCGACGGCGCGCAGGCGCGTCCCGCGGCGGCCGGTGAGCCGGGCACGCCCGCCGTGGGCCAGGCCGAGAACACCGGCACGCGGTCGGCCGACGCCCCGCAACCGGCCCCGGGCACTTCCTGGCTCGGTACCGAGACCGCCCTCACCCTGCTCGCCTCCCCGCTCGCCGGCATGGACAGCGCCGACCTGCGCCGTCTCGGACGTGCGCTGCGCGAGGAGGAGCGGGTCGCCGGGAACCCGCTGCCGCCGCCGTCCGACGAGCTGCTCGCACGGGCGCTCGCCGAGCCCGAACGCCTGGCGGTGCACGACCCGGCCTACGCGCGCGGGGCGCAGCGCCTCGGCGCGCTGTTGCGCAAGGCCCGTGAGCGCCTCGCGGGCGGCGGTACGGCCGAGGAGGCGCTGTGGGACCTGTGGGAGGGCACGCCGTGGCCCGCGCGCCTGGAGCGGTCCGCGCGGCGCGGCGGCGCGGCCGGCCGCAACGCCGACCGGGACCTGGACGCCGTATGCGCGCTGTTCGCCACCGCCGCGCGCGCCGAGGAGCGCACCGGAGGCCGGGGCGCCCTGAACTTCCTGGAGGAGATCGAGGCCGAGGACATCGCCGCCGACACGCTCACCCGTCGCGCGCTGCGCCCCGACGCCGTCCGCGTGATGACCGCGCACCGCGCCAAGGGCCTGGAGTGGCCGCTGGTCGTCGTCGCCGGGGTCCAGGAGGGGCTCTGGCCCGACCTGCGCCGCCGCGGCTCGCTGCTGGAGGCCGACCGCATCGGCCGCGACGGACTCGCCGAGCCGCTGACCCCGGGCGCGCTGCTCGCCGAGGAGCGCCGCCTGTTCTACGTCGCCGCCACGCGCGCGCGTGACCGCCTCGTCGTCACCGCCGTGAAGGCACCGGCCGACGACGGCGACCAGCCCTCCCGGTTCCTGACCGAGCTGGGCGTCGAGCCGAAGGACGTCACCGTACGCCCCCGCCGCCCGCTGTCCGTCGCCGCGCTCGTCGCCGAGCTGCGCGCGACCACGGTCGACCCGCGTGTGTCCGACGCGCTGCGGGAGGCCGCCGCACGCCGGCTCGCGCGGCTCGCCGCCCTCGCCGACGAGGACGGCCGCCCGCTGGTGCCGTCGGCGCACCCCTACCGCTGGTGGGGCATGTTCGAGCCGACCGAGAGCCAGGTGCCGCTGCGCCACCGCGACGAGCCCGTGGTGCTCTCCGGCAGCGCCCTCGACCAGCTCGCCAACACCTGCGCGCTGCAGTGGTTCCTGGGCCGCGAGGTGAAGGCCGACGCCCCCGCCACCACCGCGCAGGGCTTCGGCAACGTCGTCCATGTCCTCGCCGACGAGGTCGCCTCCGGCCGCACCCCCGCCGACCTCGACGCCCTCATGGAGCGCCTGGATTCCGTGTGGAACGCGCTCGCCTTCGACGCGCCCTGGAAGTCGCAGCAGGAGAAGGACAACGCGCGCGCGGCGCTCGAACGCTTCTTGAACTGGCATGTGCTGAACCGGGCCGGCCGCACCCCGGTGGCCAGCGAGCAGGACTTCGACGTCACCCTGGAGGCCGGCGACCACCGGATCCGCATCCGCGGCCAGATGGACCGCGTGGAGACGGACGCCGAGGGCCGCGCCTACGTCGTCGACTTCAAGACCGGCAAGCAGGCGCCCACCGCGCGCGAGGTGGAGCGGCACCCGCAGCTCGCCGTCTACCAGCTCGCCGTCCGCGAAGGCGCCGTGGACACGGCCTTCGCCGACGTGCGCCCCGAACCCGGCGGCGCCGAACTGGTCCACCTCAGACAGGGCGCCGCCAAACGGGACGGGGGCGACAGCCTGCCCAAGGTGCAGCCCCAGGAGCCGCTGGCGGGGGAGTGGGTCGGCGAACTGCTCGCCACTGCCGCCGGCAAGGTGCTCGACGAGCGGTTCACGCCGAGCACCGGCCAGCACTGCACGCACTGCGCGTTCCGCGCCTCGTGCAGCGCGCGCCCCGAGGGCCGGCACGTAGTGGAGTGACGTACGGCACCACCCCTGCCGACCTGCGCTTCTTCGGTCCCGGACGGCAGCGGCGCGCTCGACTGTCAGTCCCCGCCGCTAGCCTCTTTCGACATGTCCCCCCGCATCAGCGACCCCGAGCAGCTCAAGGAGCTTCTCGGCATCCCGTTCACCCCGGAGCAGACGGCCTGCATCATCGCGCCGCCCGCCCCGCAGGTGATCGTGGCCGGTGCCGGGTCGGGCAAGACCACCGTGATGGCGGCCCGCGTGGTCTGGCTGGTCGGCACCGGACAGGTCGCCCCCGAGCAGGTCCTCGGCCTGACCTTCACCAACAAGGCCGCCGGCGAGCTGGCCGAACGCGTCCGCAAGGCGCTGATCAAGGCCGGTGTCACCGACCCCGACGTCATCGACCCGGACAACCCGCCGGGCGAGCCCGTCATCTCGACGTACCACGCCTTCGCCGGCCGGCTGCTCACCGACCACGGCCTGCGCCTCGGTCTTGAGCCCACCGCGCGCCTGCTGGCCGACGCCACCCGCTACCAGCTCGCCGCGCGCGTGCTGCGCGAGGCCCCCGGCCCCTATCCGGCGCTGACCCGCTCCTTCGCCGACCTCGTCAGCGACCTGCTCGCCCTCGACTCCGAGCTCGCCGAACACCTCGTCGACCCGCAGGAGCTGCGCGCCTGGGACACCGACCTGCTGCACACCCTGGAAGGCGCCAAGCTCACCAACGCCGACCTGCGCAAGGTCCCGGAGACGGCCGCGGCCCGCCGGGAACTGACCGACCTGGTCCAGCGCTACCGGACGGCCAAGCGCCGGGGCGACCTGCTCGACTTCGGCGACCAGATCGCCCTGTCCGCCCGCCTCGCCCGCATCCCCGAGGTGGGCCGCCTGCTGCGCGAGGAGTTCCGCGTGGTGCTCCTGGACGAGTACCAGGACACCTCGGTGGCGCAGCGCGTCCTGCTGGCGGGACTGTTCGGCGGCGGCACCGGCCACCCGGTCACCGCGGTCGGCGACCCCTGCCAGGCCATCTACGGCTGGCGCGGAGCCTCCGTCGCCAACCTGGACGACTTCCCCCGCCACTTCGCCCTCGCCGACGGCCGGCCCGCCCCCCGGCAGGCGCTCAGCGAGAACCGCCGCAGCGGCGGGCGCCTGCTCGACCTCGCCAACGGCCTCGCCGCGCCCCTGCGCGCCATGCACGCGGGCGTGGAGGCCCTCCGCCCGGCCCCGGGCGCCGAGTACGACGGCACGGTCCGCTGCGCCCTGCTGCCCACCCACGCCGAGGAGATCGACTGGATCGCCGACTCCCTCGCCCACCTCGTGCGCACCGGCACGCCCGCCGGCGAGATCGCCGTACTGTGCCGGACCGCGACCGACTTCGCCGAGATCCAGGGCGCCCTCGTCGCCCGCGACATCCCCGTCGAGGTGGTCGGCCTCTCCGGGCTGCTGCACCTGCCCGAGATCGCCGACCTCGTCGCCGTCTGCGAGGTCCTGCAGGATCCCGGCGCCAACGCCTCCCTGGTGCGCCTGCTGACCGGACCGCGCTGGCGCATCGGCCCCCGCGACCTCGCCCTGCTGGGCCGCCGCGCCCGCCTGCTGGTCGCCCACGCGCGCGGGGGCGACCCCGACGACCCCGACCGCCGGCTCGCCGCCGCCGTGGAGGGGGTCGACCCGTCCGAGGTGATATCGCTCGCCGACGCCCTCGACACGTTTCTCGAAACGCCCATGGAGGGCTACGGCGAAGACGACCGGCTGCCGTTCTCCCCGGACGCGCGCGTGCGCTTCGCCCGGCTCGCCGCCGAGCTGCGCGACCTGCGCCGCTCGCTGTCCGATCCGCTCATGGACGTCCTGCACCGCGTCCTCGCCGTCACTGGCCTCGAGGTGGAGCTGTCGGCGTCCCCGCACGCGCTGGCCGCCCGCCGCCGCGAGACCCTGTCCAACTTCCTGGACGTCGCCGCCTCCTTCGCCGCGAGCGACGGCGAGGCCACCCTGCTCGCCTTCCTCGGCTTCCTGCGCACCGCCGCCCAGTACGAGAAGGGGCTCGACAACGCCCTGCCCGGCGGCGAGAACACCGTCAAGGTGCTCACCGCGCACAAGTCCAAGGGCCTCGAGTGGGACGTCGTGGCCGTCCCCGGCCTGGTGACCGGCACCTTCCCCAGCGCCCAGGGCCGCGAGAAGTGGACCGCGCAGGCCAAGGTGCTGCCGCACGCCCTGCGCGGCGACAGCGCCACCCTGCCCGACGCCGCCGGCTGGGACGCGCGCGGCATGAAGGCTTTCCACGAGGCCATGAAGGACCACCAGCACACCGAGGAACTCCGTCTCGGCTACGTCACCTTCACCCGCCCCCGCTCGCTCCTGCTCGGTTCCGGCCACTGGTGGGGGCCCAGCCAGAAGAAGCCCCGCGGTCCCTCCGACTTCCTCCAGGCCCTGTACGAGCACTGCGCCGCCGGGTACGGCGAGATCGAGGCGTGGGCGGACGAGCCCGCCGAGGACGCGGGGAACCCGGCCCTGCACGCGGCCACCGCCGACCAGGTGTGGCCGCTTCCGCTGGACGCCGCGGCCCTGGCCCGCCGCCGCGCAGCGGCCGAGACCGTCCTCGCCCACCTGGACGCCCTCGCCGCCCGCCCCGAGGGCCGCCCGGCGCCGCACGACCCGGCCGGCGCCGAGCACCCGGACTGGCCCGCGCCCCCGGAGGAGGACCCGTACGGCGAGGACCCGTACGGCACAGACCCGTACGGCGAGGACCCGTACGGCACCGACCCGTACGCCGAGGACCCGTACGGCACGGATCCGTACGCCGAGGTACCGGACGGGGACTTCCCCCCGGAGGGCGACGTCACCGCGGAAGGCGGCTTCCCCTCCGAAGAGCACCGCCCTTCCCAGGGTGACTTCTCTCACGAGGAGGACTCCCCGTACCCCGCGGACACCCTCGGCGAGACACCCGCCGACACGGCCGCCCCCGCCGGCTGGGACGACCGGAGCGCCGCGCGGCCCGCGATCCCCCACCAGGCGCCCGCCCCGCCGAGCCGCCCCCGGCCCGCCGGCCCGCCGGTCCCGGCCTTCCTCGCCCCCGAGGAGGCGCGTGCCGTCGCCTCCTGGGACCGCGACCTGGACGCGCTCACCGGGGAGCTGCTGCGTGCCCGGCAGAGCGTCCTGGACGTCCCCCTGCCCGCCACCCTCACCGCGTCCCAGCTGCTGCGCCTCGCCGAGGACCCGGACGGGCTCGCACAGGAGCTCGCGCGCCCCATGCCGCTGCCCCCGCGCCGGGCCGCGCGCCGGGGCACCCGGTTCCACGCGTGGGTGGAAGCCCGCTTCGAGGCGCTGGCACTGCCCCTGCTGGAACCGGACGAGCTGCCCGGCGGCGACGCGGAGATCGCCGACGAACGCGACCTGGAGGCCCTGAAGGAGGCCTTCGAACGCACCGAGTACGCCCACCGCACTCCGTACCGGGTCGAGGCCCCCGTCCAGCTGGCCCTCGCCGGCCGTGTCGTCCGGGGCCGCATCGACGCCGTCTACCGGCACGGCGACGGCGACGGGACGACGTACGAGATCGTCGACTGGAAGACGGGCCGCACCCGCACCGCCGACCCGCTCCAGCTCGCCGTGTACCGGCTGGCCTGGGCCGAGCAGCAGGGCGTGCCCCCCGAGTCGGTCACGGCCGCCTTCCTGTACGTGCGCAGCGGCGAGGTCGTACGGCCCGCGGGCCTGCCGGACCGGGCCGCGCTGGAGCGGCTGCTCACGGGAGAGACGGAACGGTCACCGGAGGCGACCTGAGTGTGACGAACCGCCCTCCGACGCTGTCGGTGCGGGCGGATAGGCTCGTGAGCATGAGCCAGACCCCGGACAGCGCCGTCCGCGCGTACATCGAGCAGCACCGCGCCGCCTTCCTCGACGACCTCGTCGCATGGCTGCGCATCCCCTCCGTGTCGGCCCAGCCCGACCACGCGCCCGACGTACGGCGCAGTGCCGACTGGCTCGCCGCCAAGCTCCAGGAGACCGGCTTCCCCACCGCCGAGGTCTGGCAGACCCCAGGAGCCCCCGCCGTCTTCGCTGAGTGGCCCTCGGGCGACCCGCAGGCGCCGACCGTCCTCGTCTACGGCCACCACGACGTGCAGCCCGCCGCCCGTGAGGACGGCTGGTCCTGCGACCCCTTCGAGCCGGTCGTCCGCGAGAACCGGCTCTACGCGCGCGGGGCGGCCGACGACAAGGGCCAGGTGTTCTTCCACACACTCGGCGTCCGCGCCCACCTCGCCGCCACCGGCCGCACCGCGCCGGCCGTCAACCTGAAACTGCTGATCGAGGGCGAGGAGGAGTCCGGCTCCCCGCACTTCCGGGCCCTGGTGGAGGAGCGGGCGGGGCGGCTCGCCGCCGATGCCGTGATCGTCTCCGACACCGGCATGTGGGCCGAGGACACCCCGACCGTGTGCACCGGCATGCGGGGCCTCGCCGAGTGCGAGATCCGGCTGCACGGCCCCGACCAGGACATCCACTCCGGTTCCTTCGGCGGTGCCGTGCCCAACCCGGCCACCGCAGCCGCCCGCCTGGTCGCCGCCCTGCACGACGAGCACGCGCGCGTGGCGGTCCCCGGCTTCTACGACGGCATCGTCGAGCTGACCGACCGCGAGCGCGAGCTCTTCGCCGAGCTGCCCTTCGACGAAGAGCGCTGGCTGAGCACCGCCAAGTCGTACGCCACCCATGGCGAGGCCGGGCACACCACCCTGGAGCGCATCTGGGCCCGCCCGACCGCCGAGGTCAACGGCATCGGCGGCGGCTACCAGGGCCCGGGCAGCAAGACGGTCATCCCGTCCAGCGCGATGGTGAAGCTGTCCTTCCGGCTGGTCGCCGGGCAGGACCCCGACCACATCGAGAAGGCCGTCCGCGCCTGGGCCGCCGAGCAGGTGCCCGCCGGGATCCGCTACGAGATCGACTTCGGCTCGGCCACGCGCCCGTGCCTGACCCCGCTGGACCACCCCGCGCTGCAGTCCGTGGTCCGCGCCATGGGCCGCGCCTTCGAGGGGCCGGTCCGCTTCACCCGCGAGGGCGGCTCGGGACCCGCCGCCGACCTGCAGGAAGTCCTCGGTGCCCCCGTGCTCTTCCTCGGCATCTCCGTCCCCTCCGACGGCTGGCACGCGCCCGACGAGAAGGTCGAGCTCGACCTCCTCCTCAAGGGCGTCGAGACCAGCGCCTACCTCTGGGGCGACCTGGCCCGGAACTGGCGTCCCGCACCCTGACCGACCGGTGCCGCGCGGAAGGGCACCGCGCGCGGGGCACACTGGAAAGACCGCCCCGCACGCCCCGCCCACGCCCGGCCCGTGCCCTCCCGGCCCACGTCCCGTCGAACCGCCCGCCGAAAACCGCTGTACTGGGGGAGTTGGAAGTACCCGTGACCACCTGGACCGACCACACAGCCGACCGACCCATCTCCCTGACCGCCCCGAGCGGCGTCGACCGCGCGGCCCACCACCGGCTGGACGAGGCCTGGCTCGCGGCGGCGTGGAGCCACCCCACGACCCGCTGTTTCGTGGTCTCCGGCGGCCAGGTGCTGATCGACGAGACTCCGGACGGCCGGACCGAACTCGTCATGACCCCCTCCTTCGAGGCCCCGCTCACCGAGGCCCACCGCTACTTCCTCGGCACCGACGAGGACGGCGTCAGCTACTTCGCGCTGCAGAAGGACTCGCTGCCCGGCCGCATCGACCAGTCCGCGCGCGCCGCCGGGCTGCGGGAGGCCGGCCTGCTGCTGTCGCCGCGCGACGTCGGGCTCATGGTGCACGCGGTCGGCCTGGAGAACTGGCAGCGCACCCACCGCTTCTGCTCCCGCTGCGGCGAGCGCACGGTCATCGCGGCGGCCGGCCACATCCGGCGCTGCCCGGCCTGCGGCGCCGAGCACTACCCGCGCACCGACCCGGCCGTGATCATGGCGGTCACCGACGAGGAGGACCGCATCCTCCTCGGCCGCCAGGTCCACTGGCCCGAGGGCCGCTTCTCCACGCTCGCCGGATTCGTCGAACCCGGCGAGTCCATCGAGCAGGCGGTGCGCCGCGAGGTGTCCGAGGAGGTCGGCGTCACCGTCGGCCAGGTCGAATACGTCGCCAGCCAGCCGTGGCCCTTCCCCTCCAGCCTGATGCTCGGCTTCATGGCCCACGCCACGTCCACCGAGATCGACGTGGACGGCGACGAGATCCACGAGGCCCGCTGGTTCTCCCGCGAGGAGCTGCACGCGGCCTTCGAGGCCGGCGAGGTGCTGCCGCCCTACGGCATCTCCATCGCGGCCCGCCTGATCGAGATGTGGTACGGCAAGCCCCTGCCGACGCGCAGCTTCGTCTGAGCCGTGCGGTGCCCCCGATGTGGGGCAGGACACAGCAGGGCGGCCCCGAGAGATCGGGGCCGCCCTGTCCGGCTACCGCGGGAATCCGCGGAGCGTCACGCGGCGAGCTTCTGCTTCACCTGAGCCAGCGACGGGTTGGTCAGCGTGCTGCCGTCCGCGAAGAGCACGGTCGGAACCGTCTGGTTCCCGCCGTTCGCCTTCTCCACGAACGCGGCGGACTCGGGGTCCTGCTCGATGTTGATCTCGCTGTACGCGATGCCCTCACGGTCCATCTGGCTCTTCAGCCGCCGGCAGTAGCCGCACCACGTCGTGCTGTACATCGTCACAGTGCCCTGCATGTCTCTCGCTCTCCTCAGGCAGCTCGGAAAAGTCGTCCGGGAAGAGAACGTAAGCGACCGGCCCGGCCATTCCCGCCGGGGATACTCACCTCCGGCCACTTCCGGATGTGACACCCGCCGCAACGACGGCTGTGACACCTGCCGCATTAATACGACTGCGACCCCTGCCCTGTGGACAACCGGCACAGCCGTCCCGGGCGACCTGGCAGCATGGCGGTGTGACACCAGCAACGCATTCCACCCTCTTCCCGCAGGGCTCCGGCGACTCCGCGTACTCGGCCGCGCCGAGCGGGGCCGACGCGGTGCTCGACGGGCTCGACCCCGAGCAGCGCGAGGTCGCCACCTCCCTGCACGGCCCGGTGTGCGTGCTGGCCGGAGCGGGCACGGGCAAGACCCGGGCCATCACCCACCGCATCGCCTACGGGGTGCGCGCGGGCATCCTGCAGCCCTCCAGCGTGCTGGCCGTCACCTTCACCAACCGCGCCGCCGGAGAGATGCGCGGCCGGCTGCGCCAGCTCGGCGCTCAGGGAGTCCAGGCCCGCACCTTCCACTCGGCCGCCCTGCGCCAGCTCCAGTACTTCTGGCCGAAAGCGATCGGCGGCTCCCTGCCCCGGATCGTCGACCGCAAGATCCAGCTCGTCGCCGACGCGGCCGCAGCCCTGGGCACCCGGCTCGACCGCAACGAGCTGCGGGATGTGACCGGCGAGATCGAATGGGCCAAGGTCACCCAGACGGTCCCCGCCGACTATCCGTACGCGGCTGCGAAGGCCGGCCGCGAGGCACCCCGCGACCCGGCCGAGATCGCGCACCTCTACGCGGCCTACGAGGACCTCAAGCGCGACCGCGCGGTCATCGACTTCGAGGACGTGCTGCTGCTGACCGTCGCCGTCCTCCAGGACCGGCACGACATCGCCGAACAGGTACGCGCCCAGTACCAGCACTTCGTCGTGGACGAGTACCAGGACGTCAGCCCCCTGCAGCAGCGGCTGCTGGACCTGTGGCTCGGGGAACGGGACAACCTGTGCGTCGTGGGTGACGCCAGCCAGACCATCTATTCGTTCACGGGCGCAACGCCCGACCATCTCCTCGACTTCCGCGCCCGGCACCCCGGCGCCACCGTCGTGAAACTGGTCCGCGACTACCGCTCCACCCCCCAGGTCGTCCATCTCGCCAACGGCCTGCTCACCCAGGCCCGGGGCCGCGCCGCGGACCACCGGCTGGAACTCGTCTCCCAGCGCCCCTCGGGACCCGAACCCGTCTACACCGAATACACCGACGAGCCCGCCGAGGCCGAGGGCGCCGCCCGCCGCATCCGGGAGCTGATCGACGCGGGCGTCCCGGCCGCCGAGATCGCCGTGCTGTTCCGCACGAACTCCCAGTCCGAGACCTACGAGCAGGCGCTCGCCGACGTCGGCGTCCCCTATCAGCTGCGCGGCGCCGAACGCTTCTTCGACCGGCCCGAGGTCCGCAAGGCCGGCCTCGCCCTGCGCGGCGCCGCCCGCTTCGGGGGCAACGACGCCCTCCTCGACGACACCGTGGACCTGCCCTCCCAGGTGCGCGCCGTCCTCTCCGGCGAGGGCTGGACCAGCCAGCCCCCGGCGGGCTCCGGCGCCGTTAGAGAGCGCTGGGAATCCCTGGCCGCCCTGGTCAACCTCGCCCACGACCTCGCCGCCGCCGGACCGGGTGCCACCCTCGCCGACTTCGTGACGGAACTGGACGAGCGGGCGAGCGCCCAGCACGCCCCGACCGTGCAGGGCGTCACCCTCGCCTCCCTGCACGCCGCCAAGGGCCTGGAGTGGGACGTCGTCTTCCTGGTCGGCATCGCCGAGGGCATGCTGCCCATCACCTACGCCCGGACGGACGAACAGGTCGAGGAGGAGCGCCGTCTCCTCTATGTCGGTGTGACCCGCGCCCGGGAACGCCTCCATGTCTCCTGGTCGCTGTCCCGCGCACCCGGTGGACGCCCGAGCCGCAGAGCGAGCCGTTTCCTCGACGGCCTGCGCCCCGGCACCAGCCCGACCGTCGGCCGCACCGGCGCCGGCGCGGGCGGCGGCGTCGAGCGGGGGACCGCCGCGAGCGCCACCGCCGTCCCCCGGCGTGCCCAGCGCACCCCCGCCCGCTGCCGGGTCTGCGGCCGCACGCTCACCGACGCGGGCGAGATGAAGCTGATGCGCTGTGAGGACTGCCCCTCGGACATGGACGAAGGGCTCTACGAGCGGCTGCGGGACTGGCGGGCGGTCCAGGCCGAGCGCAGCGGTCAGCCCGACTTCTGCGTCTTCACCGACCGGACGCTGGTGGCCATCGCCGAGACCTGCCCGGAGAGTTCCGCCGAACTCGCCCGTATCCCTGGTGTCCTCAGCCGCAAGCTGCGCAGCTACGGAGCCGATGTTCTAGCCATCTGCGCAGGTCAGGAGCCTGGTGACGGTGCTGCCAGAGACTGATGCGAACTCGTCGAAAAAATAGTTTGCGCATGCCCCGGCAATCCCCATAGGTTCTAGGCACGGAAGCGGCGGCCTTCTCGAAGGCCGCGGTTCCGTGATGTACTTGCATATCCGAACGGACTGGTTCACCCCAGTCCCAGAGACGCCGAGAGGAGGCGAGTCCAGTGATCAGCATCCACACCAGCACCATCAGCACGGCCAAACTGACCGATCGCTCGACCGTCTCCCTGTGCATGCTCGGCGCCTCGAACCAGGGCACCGGTCTGTCCGGCATCCCTGCCGTGCGTCCGGAGTCCTCCCTTGCCCTCGCCGGTCTTCCCGTCCGCGAAGGCAATGAGCGACCGACCAAGGCACTGGAAGCGGTAGAGGCAGGGGCGCATGCCTATGCCTTCGCGGCGGCCGGTGCCGGATTCCGCAAGCAGACGACGCAGCACCACCTGATGTGGGCCTTCCGTGGGCCAGAACCCTGGAGTGATCCAGCCTGATTCGATCAGGCCGGCGCCTTCAGGGCCGCGGAACCCCACCCGGGATCCGCGGCCCTTCTGTTTTCCCCGAACGGGGACGACGAAGCGAAGGGGCCTCGGGACAGGAACAGAACCCGGTACCAAGCCGACACCCGGTCAACCGGCCGGAACGACCAGACGAGGAAGACCCATCGTGCAACTCGAAGCGCACGCCCCGTCCGTACCGCCTTCGCAAACGATCCCCCCGCCCGGCCTCACGGAGGACTCCACCTTGACCCCCCTCACCGCGCTCACCGCGCTCGACGACGCCATCGAGAACCTCGGCGTACCCGTCCCCTGCCGCTCCTACGACCCGGAGGTCTTCTTCGCCGAGTCGCCCGCGGACGTGGAGTACGCCAAGTCCCTCTGCCGCACCTGCCCGCTGATGGAGGCCTGCCTCGCCGGCGCCCAGGAGCGGCGTGAGCCCTGGGGCGTCTGGGGTGGCGAGCTGTTCGTCCAGGGCGTCGTCGTCGCCCGGAAGCGGCCCCGTGGCCGCCCGCGGAAGAACCCGGTCACGGCATGAACACCGCAGGAACGATCGATCGCCCCCTCACGCACGACCCCAAGAAGCAGGCCCCGATGAAGCCGTCAACCAGCGAGCCCGCCGGCTCCGCGACCACAGACTTCACCACCACCGGTGCGACCGAAGCGCGCCAGAACAGGAACCGAGAGATGCAACTCATGCAAGAAGCCCTGGCTCGTGCGCATATGCACGAGCGGCTCCATGACGCCGAGCGGGAACGCCGGGCCATGCGCCTGGCGGTCGCCCAGCGCATGCAGCGCCGGGCCGAGCGCGCCTCGCTGCGCGCCCGCCGCGCGCTCGCCATGGCCGTCATGCAGTAACGAACACACCTGAGCAGCGGTGGCCTCCCGGACCAGGGGGGCGAAGCCTCCCCGCGGGGGCCGGTCCGACCGAACGGACCGGCCCCCGCGGTGCGTTGCGCACGGCGATCCGCGGCGTGCGGGGTTATCGTCGCCAGGTGACGAGTCTTCCCGGAGAATGTGATCAGGGCGGCTCCACCGCGGAGCGCCAGCGCATCGTGTGCGCCCGCTGCGGCACCCCCGCCGACGGCCCCCAGCCGGTCACCTGGACCTGTTCCGTGGAGAACGGCAGCCGTCAGTACATCTGCGACGTCTGCTCCCGGCACAATCTGCGCGCGATCGAGGGCCGGCTGGACTCGGCCTGGTGGTGACAGGCCGGGCCTGGCGACCGGCTTTCGAGCCGCACGGCACCGGTCACCGGCTCCTGCCGGGTCACCGGCCTCGGCGGCAGTGAGATCGACCGGCCGCCGGAGGCCGGCGGTCCACACCGCCCGACCCGGTGGCCGGCCGGTCAGGCGCCGGCAGCCGACTCCTCACCGCCGATACCGTCCTCGGCTGGATCCGGCACGAAACCCGGCAGCCACTCCTCCAGCTCCTCCCGCAGCCGCACCGCGGCGCTCAGCTGGCACAGGACACCGATCGTGCTCAGGGTCACACGGTGTATCAGCAGATAGGACGGCGGCAGGTTGAGCTGCTTGCCGAGCTGGTAGGCGGGGGAGCGCGGGTCGGCGATGCGGGCGGCCTGGCCGCGCATCCAGGAGCGGGTGAAGGTGAACGTCTCGACCTGGGCCGGTTCGATGATCGGCAGCAGGTAGTCGAGGACCGCGTCGGGCTCCAGCGCGATGCTCTCCTTCACGAACCCCTCCGCGCAGAGCAGCTCGTAGACCGACTCGGCCTCGCCGTCCAGCGTCATCCGCAGGGACGCGCCGATCGGGGTCGGCAGGCCGCCGGGGAGGCGGTCGACCGTGCCGAAGTCCAGGACCCCGAGGCGCCAGTCGTCCGCACCTGCGGGACCGCCGGGCAGCAGGCGGAAGTTGCCCGGATGCGGGTCGGCGTGCAGCAGGCCGGTGCGGGCCGGCCCGGAGAAGAGGAAGCGGGCCAGCAGCTGGCCGGCCCGGTCGCGCTGCTCCTGGGTGCCGTCCGCGATGACCTCGGAGAGCGGGATGCCGTCGATCCACTCGGTCACCAGGATCTGCTCGCACTGGTGCACCACCGCCGGGACGACCACGTCCGGATCGTCAGCGAACTCCTCCGCGTGCACGGTCTGGGCCTGGGCCTCCAGGCCGTAGTCCAGCTCCTCGGAGACGCGGTCCCGCAGCTCCGAGATCAGCGGCTTGATGTCCATGCCCGGGATGAGCGGGCCCAGCAGCCGGGCGAAACGGCTCAGTTGGCCGAGGTCGGAGAGCAGGGCCTCGCCCGCGCCCGGGTACTGCACCTTGACCGCCACCGCACGGCCGTCGTGCCACACCGCCCGGTGCACCTGGCCGATGGAGGCCGCGGCGGACGGCTTCTCCTCGAACTCCTCGAACAGGTCGCGCCAGTCCGGTCCCAGCCGCTGCTCCAGCACGGAGTGCACCGTGCGGGTCGGCATCGGGGGCGCCGCCTCCTGGAGCTTGGTCAGGGCCGCCCGGTAGGGGCCGGCGACCTCCTCGGGCAGTGCCGACTCGAAGACGGACAGGGCCTGCCCGAACTTCATGGCGCCGCCCTTCAGCTCGCCGAGCACCTTGAACAGCTGCTCCGCCGTGCGCTGTTGCAGCTCGCGGCCGACGATCTCCGCCGACTCGCCCACGATCCGCTTGCCCAGCCCCCAGGTCGCCCGTCCGGCGAAGCCGAGCGGGAGCGCGGCGAGCTTGGCGGTCCGTGTGACCGCCTTGCGGGGAAGATCAGACATGCGCCCTCCAGGTCCCAGTCGGCCGCGCCGCGCCTGCTTCGCGTCGTCGCTGCTGCGACGGCCGTTGCACCGCCATTGTTGCGCGCGCCTCCCCGCTGGTTGAGAAGTCCTCCCGGTTACTTCTCCTCGCCGCCCCGCAACCGCATTCCGGATGCGGCCGGACCGGCCGGGAGCACCAGTTCAGGCCGGGCAGGGACACCTCCCAGCGGGCTCCGGTGCCGGACGGGGACTCCCCGTCGAGGAAGGCCAGGGCGTGCGCCGCCGCAAGACCGGCCACGGTCGTGGCCAGTGCCAGATCGCAGGCCCCGACCCGGCGGCCCCGGCCGGAACGCCACTGGGTGACCAGCCGGGGCCAGGCCGGGTCCCGGTCAGCGCGGTCCCGGTCCAGACAGCCGGCGCAGCCCGACTCACCGGGCAGGACGAGCGGGCCGACGACACCCGTGCCCTCCACGACGCCGGCGTACAGATGGGGGGTGCCGGAGGTCATCAGCACTTCGGCGGAGGCCGGGTCCGGGGCGTGCACGGCGACGTCGTCCCGGGGCGCGAGGACCACGAGGGAGAGGCCGGGGTCCCCGGCGCCGGACCCGGGGGCGTGGGCGTGGCGCGGTGGGCGGTCCGGCGCGGCGCGGCGCACGGCGGCCCGTGCCGCGGCCTCCCGGCGGTCGCCGAGCGACTCGGCGGGCAGCCCGCCGGGCGCCACGTCCCACGGCTCCACGCGGCCCGCATCGCGCACGTCGACCTCGCCGACGCCGGCGCCCGCCAGCACCGACGCCAGCAGGGCGCCGACCCGGCCCGCCCCCTGGACCCGCACCCGCAGCGTGCGCCGGGCGGCGAGCCGGGCCTGGGCGCCGCCCGGTTCGGCCGTGATCAGGGAGAGCGAGGCGAGGTCGGGGCGCAGCCGCTCCAGGACGTCCGCTCTCTGCCGCAGCGTGTCGGCGGCCGGTCCGCCGCCGCGCGCGTCGTCGACGAGTCCCGCGCGGGCCAGCCCTGCCACCAGTGCGTCGACATGACCCTCCGCCACCTCCCTGCGGCGGCCCTCCTCGCGCAGCAACGGCAGCCCGCGGGTGCCGTCGAGCAGGTCGAGGAAGCCGCCGGTCGCCCGGTCCATCGGGCCCAGCGTCACCGCGTGCGCCGGGGTCATCCCGAACTGCACGGTGTCGTGGTCGCGCCAGCCGCGCCGCAGCGCGGGCTTCACCACCGGATGCATGACCCGCCCCCCGTAGGTGTCGAGACGTCCGCGACCCGGAAACGCGAGACGGGGACGCCTGAAACACCCGATTGCATCTGATACTTCCGTTGCGTTCCACGGCGGAAGCGGTCGCACCCCGCCGACGTCTGCCAGCATGCCCGGCCGGCGCACCGGGCGCCGAAAGTTATCCACAGGCGACGGGATTCATCGTATGAATCGGGGGTGCGGCAGGCGCGAAACGGGTGGGTAAATATGTGCAAGTCGGGCAATTTGACTGGTCGTACAAATCAAACACATGGTGGGGGATCCGCAGTGAACCGTTCCGGAGCCGGGACTTTGTCCCTGCCGGGCGGGTAACGTCGGGGCGTGCCCGCCGACCCCCTGCACAGCGCCGGAAAACCACAGCGCAGCACGACGGACCAGCCGCCCGGCGGCTCGGGGGCGAGCGCGATCGAGGTCCGCAGGAGTGCCCGGCGCCGCCGGACGGTCTCCGCGTACCGCGAGGGCGATCGCACCGTCGTACTGATCCCCGCCCGGATGTCGAAGGCGGAGGAGCAGCGCTGGGTGACCGTCATGCTCGACAAGCTCGCCGCCCAGGAGAGCAAGCGGGTGCTGGGCGACACCGAGCTGACCGAGCGCGCCGAGCGGCTGTCGGCCCAGTACTTCGGCGGCCGGGCCCGGCCCGCCTCCGTGCGCTGGGTCACCAACCAGAACACCCGCTGGGGCTCGTGCACCCCGGCCGAGGGCAGCATCCGGCTCTCGCACCGCCTGCAGGGGATGCCCGACTACGTCGTCGACTATGTGCTCTGCCACGAGCTGGCGCATCTGCTGGTCCCCGGGCACGGCCCCGACTTCTGGCGGCTGCTGGAGGCCTATCCGCGGACCGAGCGGGCCCGCGGCTTCCTCGAAGGAGTGGTCGCCGCCGCCCGGCTGCCGCACCTGCCGGGCGCACGCGAGGAGCGGGAGGACTGAGCGTCCCCACCCGATGAGCGTCCCCACCCGATGAGCGCCCTCCCCCCATGAACGTCCTCTGCCATGAGCGGCCTTCCCTGAACGGCCGCCCTCCCATGAGTGGCCGCCGTCCTGTGAGCGGCCGGGTCCGGTTCTGTACCGGGTCTGTACCGACCCCGGCCCTCTGGGGTCGTTGTCGGTCTTTGCGGTTAGCCTGGCGCGACGCACTCACACTCGGGATGGGGGACGGTCGTAACGCATGGCCAGGGAATTCCAACGCGGCCACAAGGCCAGGATCAGTGACCTCACGGCGGGCACGGATCTGTACGTAGGCGTGCAGATCTCCGCCCCCGGGCTGACCTTCGACATCAGCTGCTTCGGTCTGGACGCCGACGAGCGTCTCTCGGACGACCGGTACTTCGTCTTCTTCAACCAGCCGAAGTCGCCGGAGGAGTCCCTTCAGCTGCTGGGTGCCCAGGCGGGTGACACGGAGTCGTTCCGGGTCACGCTCGACCGGATCCCCTCGCACATCCGCAAGCTGGCCTTCACGGCGACCATCGACGGCGCCGGGCAGATGTCGCAGGTCAGCCCCGGCTATCTGCGGATCGTGGCGGGCGGCGAGGAGGTCGCGCGGTACTCCTTCACCGGCGCGGAGTTCTCCACCGAGCGGGCCGTGATGCTCGGTGACTTCTACTTCAAGGACGGGTGGCGGTTCGCCGCGGTCGGCCAGGGCTTCGACGGCGGTCTCGACGCGCTGCTGAAGAACTTCGGCGGCGAGGTGGCGGAGGAGGAGGCGCCCGCGGCTCCGCAGCAGCCGGAGACCGGCGCCACCCCCGGCTTCGCCCCGCCCGCGTTCGGCGTCCCGTCCGCGTCCGCGCCCGCACCCGCCCCGGCACCGCAGGGCTTCGCCCCGCCGCCCGGCCACACCCCGCCCCCGGCCCCGGCTCCGGCGCCCGCGCCGAACGTGCATGGCGCACCCACGGTCATCGCACCCCTGGCACCACCCGCGGCCGGCACCGTCCCGCCGCCGGCCGCGCCCCCGGCCCCCTACGGCCAGCCGCAGCAGCCGTCGTACGGCGGCCAGCCGAGCGCGCCGATGCCCCCGGGCTACGGCCAGCCCGGCGCGTCGGCACCCCCCGGCTACGGCCAGCAGCCGGCACCCCACGGCGGCCAGCCGACCCCGCCCATGCCTCCGGGCTACGGGCAGGCCCCCGGCCAGCAGCCCGCCGCCTACGGAGTGCCGCAGGGCGCTCCCCAGGGCGGCGCCGGGGTCACCGCGGCGCTGCAGGCGTTCAAGGAGACGCCGACCGGCCAGCGCTGGACCCAGCAGAACAAGAAGCTCATCCGCGTCGACCTCGGCATCGGCGGCCAGCCGGTGCTCGCCCGGCAGGGCAGCATGGTGCTCTACCAGGGCAAGGTCGACTTCAGCTACAAGGGCGCCGGGTTCATGGGCCGGGTCGTGGGCAACGCGACCGGCCAGGAGATGCAGCTGATGCGCTGCACCGGCCAGGGCCAGGTGTTCCTCGCCGACAACTCCGCCCATCTGCACCCCGTCGAGCTCCAGGGCGACGCGATCTGCGTCTCCGCGGAGAACGTCCTCGCCTTCGACGAGAGCCTCCAGTACGAGGTCCGCCGCGTCGAGGGCCACGGCATCCCGGGCGGCGCGCTGTTCACCATGCAGTTCCAGGGCACCGGCACGATCGTCGTCAAGACGCACGGCACGCCCGTGGTGCTGCCGGTCACCCCGACGACCTTCGCCGACTGCAACGCCGTCGTCGCCTGGTCGGCCGCCTCGCAGGTGATCGTGTCCAGCCAGGTCCGCATGCGCCGCAACGCCTACCCGGGCGACACCGGCGAGAGCGTGAACCTCCAGTTCCGGGGCGCTCCCGGCAACTTCATCGTCGTCCAGCCGTACGAGGTCTGAGGGAGCCCGTCATGAACCAGCCGATCGCGGGCTACGCTCCCGCACCCGTCACCGCCCGCATGGAGAACCACGGCAACCACATGCTGAAGGTCGCCCTGCAGACCGGGAACGACCTCCTCGCGCGCGTGGGGTCGATGGTCGCCTACGAGGGCTTCATCCAGTACGAGCCCAACCCGCCTGCCGTCCGCCAGATCGCCCGCGACTGGGTCACCGGCGAAGGGGCGCCGCTGATGAAGTGCTCCGGCGACGGCCTGCTCTACCTCGCCGACTACGGCGCCGACGTCGTCGTGATCAACCTCAACGGTGACGGCATCTCCGTCAACGCCACCAACCTGCTCGCCTTCGACGCCCACCTCACCTGGGGTGTGGAGCGCGTCAAGGGCCTCGCGAAGTTCGCCGGGCAGGGCCTGTGGAACACGAAGATCTCCGGGCAGGGCTGGGTGGCCCTCACCTCCCGGGGCAAGCCGATCGTCGTCGACTGCGGCGGCGGCGAGGACGAGACCTACGTCGACCCCGACGCGCTCGTCGCCTGGTCGCCGAACCTGAAGGTGAAGGGCAAGCGCAGCTTCAAGGCCCAGTCGCTGATCGGCCGGGGCAGCGGCGAGGCCTACCAGATGGCCTTCTCCGGCCAAGGCATCGTCGTCGTCCAGCCCAGTGAGGACAGCACCGACCGCCTCCGGTTCCGGGGCTGAGGGGGAGCCAGAACACCATGCAGAGCCCGCTTTTCGCGCACAACGACGTCCAGACGCAGGAGCGCTGGAGCCTGCAGAACAAGCAGATGCTCCGCGTCACCCTGGAGGGCCACGACGACATCCTCGCCCGCAAGGGCACGATGGTCGCCTACCAGGGGCTCGTCGAGTTCGACGCCGAGTACCGCAGCAACGGCCAGGCACGCGCGCGTGCGCACACCGGCGAGGGCCTGGACCTGATGCGCTGCCACGGGCAGGGCACCGTGTACCTCGCCAATCTCGCCCAGCATGTGCACCTCATGGACGTCGAGCAGGACGGCCTGACCGTCGACAGCTCCTACGTCCTCGCCATGGACTCCTCGCTGCACCACGAGGTCATCGCCGTCGACAGCCTCTACGGCATCTCCGGGTCCGGGAAGTACCAGCTCAACATCACGGGGCGCGGCAAGGTCGCCCTGATGACCTCGGGCGCACCCCTGCTGATGCAGGTCACGCCGGACAAGTACGTCAACTGCGACGCGGACGCGATCGTCGCCTGGTCCACCGGGCTGCGCGTGCAGATGCAGGCGCAGACGCACTCCTCCGGCGTGTGGCGCCGGCGCGGCAGCACCGGTGAGGGCTGGGAGCTGAGCTTCATGGGCTCCGGCTTCGCGCTCGTGCAGCCCAGCGAGCTGCTGCCGCCGCAGCACGCGGTGATCGGGCAGGGCCTCGGCGCCCAGTTCGGCATGGGGCAGCAGGGGGCGCGCGGCCAGAACCAGGGCAACGTCTGGAGCTGAACCACGACGGAGGAGGGGTGACCGCGCCGGCGGTCACCCCTCACCGGGTCAGAGCCTGGCGCGCGTGGCCTCCAGCAGGCGTACGACCGACTCGTCCGCCACCCCCGCCACCTCGTCGTAGCCGTACCAGCGCAGGTCGAGCGACTCCTCGCTGATCTCCTGCACCGCGCCGGGCGGGGCCAGGACCGCGTACTGCACGTCGAGGTGCCAGTGGCACGGCGCCGGGATCGCGTGCCGGTCGAGCCGGACCGGGCCGCCGGGCAGCAGCGTCAGCCCGGCCACGCCGGACTCCTCGGCCGCCTCGCGCAGGGCCGCCGCCGCCAGGGTGGGGTCGCCCGGCTCGCAGTGGCCGCCCATCTGCAGCCACATCCGCAGCTTGCGGTGGAGCGTGAGCAGCACCCGGCCCTGCTCCGGGTCGATGACCATGGCGCTGGCCGTGAGATGGCCCGCGTGGCACGACTTCCACATGCCGTCGGGGTGGGACGCCAGATGGTCCAGATAGGTCTGGCGCAGCTCTTCCTGGTCCTCGTACCCCTTCAGGACGAGGACCGCGTCGTCGTACAGGCTCACTCGGTGTCGTCGCCCCCGGTGCCGTCGTCCTCGCCGTCGTCGTCCTTCTTGCGCAGGTCGGGCTTGCCCTGCGCGCCGCCCGCCGCCTCTCCGAGCATCTTGTCCAGTTCGGAGAAGTCCAGCTGCTCGCGGTGGACGAAACCGTCCGGGTCGTCCAGGTCGGTCGCGGTCGGCAGCATGTCCGGGTGGGCCCACAGGCCGTCCCGGCCGTCGACCCCGCGCGCGTCCGTGAGCGAGGCCCACAGGCGGGAGGCGTCCCGCAGGCGGCGCGGGCGCAGTTCCAGACCGATCAGCGTGGCGAACGTCTGCTCGGCGGGCCCACCGGTCGCCCGGCGGCGGCGCAGCGTCTCACGCAGGGCGTCGGCGGAGCCCAGGCGCGGCTTCGCGGCGGCGTGGACGACCGCGTCGACCCAGCCCTCCACGAGCGCCAGAGCGGTCTCCAGACGGGCCAGGGCGGCCTTCTGCTGGGGCGTGTCCTCGGGCTGGAACATGCCCTGCTGGAGTGCGTCCTGCAGCTGCTCGGGGTTCTGCGGGTCGAACTGGCCGACCACGTCCTCCAGCTTGGCCGTGTCGACCTTGATGCCGCGCGCGTAGCCGTCGACCGCCCCGAACAGGTGCGAGCGCAGCCACGGCACGTGGGCGAAGAGCCGCTGGTGGGCGGCCTCGCGCAGGGCCAGGTAGAGCCGCACCTCCTCCTGCGGCACGCCCAGGTCCTTGCCGAACGCCTCCACGTTGGCCGGGAGCAGCGCGGCCTTGCCGACCGGGCCCAGGGGCAGGCCGATGTCGGTCGAGCCGACGACCTCGCCCGCGAGCACGCCCACGGCCTGCCCGATCTGGGTGCCGAACATGGCGCCGCCCATCGAGCGCATCATGCCGATCAGCGGGCCCGCCATGGCCTGCATCTCCTCGGGCAGGACGTCGCCCATGGCCGCGCCGACCCGCTCGGCGACCGGGTCGACCAGCTCCTGCCAGGCGGGCAGGGTCGCCTCGACCCACTCCGCGCGCGACCAGGCCACCGCCGAGCCGGAGCCCGACGGCAGGGACGTCGCGTCGTCCAGCCACAGGTCGGCCAGGCGGACGGCCTCCTCCACCGCCTTGCGCTCGGCAGGGCCGACGCTGGCGTCCTTGGTGCCGTCAGAGGTGCCCTGGGCGACCGTCTGGCGGGCGATCTGCTTGGCCATGTCCCAGTTCACCGGGCCGCCCTCGTACGAGAGCATCTGGCCCAGCTGCTGGAACGCGGCGCCCAGGTCGGTGGGGTTCAGGGAACCGAACATGGCAGCGAGCGGGTTGTCGGCGCCGGGGCCGCCAAAGCCGCCGGCTCCGGGCATGCCGCCGAAGCCGAACGGATTGGCCGGTCCCTGGTCACCACCGCTCTGCTGGTCCTTCTTCTTGCCCTCGTCGCCGTCTTCCGGCTCCTCCGGCGGAAGGCCGAAACCGAATGGGGTGTTACTCACGGGATTCCTCGGCTGGTAAGGCCACCGGTTTCGCTCCGGCGGCGCGGCTGCCCGACAACACCACCCAGCGTAGACACCCGGACCCGATCGGGCCTCGGTGCTCCGCCCGCGGAAGCCCTGCGGCAGGATGGATACACCTGGTACGGACGCGCCTCTCGCGCCCGTACTGAAGACAACCGCTGGAGACGCCCGGTGAGTTCCCCAGATCCGCAGGTTCGCGCAGCGCGAAACCGCTCAACCCCTCCCGCCGTGCGCGGGCCCGTCGTCGCGGTGACGGGCGCCGCCACCGGGGTCGGCGCCCTGCTCACCGAGCGGCTCGCCGCGTCCGACGAGATCAGACAGGTCGTCGCCATCGACGAGCGGCGCGGCGAGTGCGCCGACGCGCAGTGGCACATCCTCGACGTCCGCGACCCCGCCATCGCGGACAAGCTGCGGGGCGCGGACGTGGTCGTCCACCTCGCGCTCGACCTCGATCTGGAGACGGATCCCGCGGCGCGCACGGCTTACAACGTCCGGGGGACCCAGACCGTCCTGACCGCGGCGGCGGCGGCCGGAGTCCACCGGGTGGTGCTGTGCACCTCGGCGATGGTCTACGGCGCGCTGCCGGACAACGAGCTGCCCCTGTCGGAGGACGCCGAGCTGCGCGCCACCGCCGAGGCCACCGGCGTCGGCGACCTGCTGGAGGTCGAGCGGCTGGCGCGGCGCGCGCCCCGGGCCCACCCCGGCCTCAATGTCACCGTGGTACGGCCCGCCGTGCTCGTGGGCGGCACCGACACCGCGCTGACCAGGTACTTCGAGTCGCCGCGGCTGCTTGTCGTGGCCGGCTCGCGGCCCGCGTGGCAGTTCTGCCATGTCGAGGATCTGTGCAGCGCTCTGGAGTACGCCGTGCTGGAGAAGGTCGACGGGGAGCTGGCCGTCGGCTGCGACGGGTGGCTGGAACAGGAGGAGGTCGAGGAGCTGAGCGGGATCCGGCGGATGGAGCTGCCGTCGGCGGTCGCGCTCGGCGCGGCGGCCCGGCTGCACCGGATCGGCCTCACCCCGTCCCCGGCCGGGGACCTGGCCTACACGATGTACCCCTGGGTGATCAGCGGCAGCCGGCTGCACGACGCCGGCTGGCGGCCGCGCTGGACCAACGAGGAGGTCCTCGCCGAGCTGCTGGGGGAGGTGGCCGGGCGGCACACGGTGGCCGGCCGGCGGCTGGGGCGCAAGGACGCGACGGCGGCCGGCGCGGCGGGCGCGACGGTGGCCCTGCTGGGCGCCGCCGCGGTCGTACGGCGGGCCCGGAAGGCGCGGCGGCGCGTCTGAGGCGCCGGGACGGGCCCGCGCCCCGGGGTGCCGCGCGCCGCGCCGGAGCGCCGTCCGGTGTCGTAGGACACTCCAAACGCCCCCGCGCGCGGGACTGGTGAATCTCGTATTCCCCGTTGTCGCAGGGGTGCGGCACGATGGGGGCATGGCGCACACGAATGACCACCCCGGTGAGCAGGCCGCCGCGGACCCCATCAAGCTGATCGCCGTCCGCGAGACGCCCCTCTCCGTGGACGAGGTGTTCCGGGCCGTCGGGGACGACGCGGCCGGGGGCGTCGTGCTGTTCGTGGGGACCGTGCGGAACCACGATGGGGGCGCCGACGTGGACGGGCTCGGGTACTCCTGCCACCCCGCCGCCGAGGCCGAGATGCGGCGGATCGCCGAGAAGGTCGTCGCGGACCACCCCGTGCGGGCGCTGGCCGCCGTCCACCGGGTGGGGGATCTGCGGGTCGGGGATCTCGCCGTCGTCGTCGCCGTGGCCTGCCCGCACCGCGCGGAGGCCTTCGACGCCAGCCGCAGGCTGATCGACGACATCAAGCACGAGGTGCCCATCTGGAAGCACCAGAAGTTCTCCGACGGCACCGAGGAGTGGGTCGGCGCCTGCTGACACGCCCGGCCGCGTGCCCGGGCGTGTCGTCGGCCGCACCCCCGTGCACGCTCGGCCCACCACTCCCTCCGGTTGCGTAACCGGCACCCGCGCGTGAGCGTTGTCCGTGCGAATGGTTAATCTGCTGATCAGTCAGTTGCGGACGCGCATGATGTGTGGGAGGCCGGCATGGGGGTGCTTGTCTGGCTGCTGATTCCGCTTGTGGCCGCGATCGGCGGCGGGCTGTGGGGAAGCTGGGCCAACCGGACCCGGAAGGCCCGCAGCGACGGTCCTGAGCTGGACGGATACGCCCGGTTCCGGGAGGCCATGGAGAAGCCGCGACCGGACGCGCCCGGCGCCTGACGGGGGTGCCCTGACGGTGCGCCGACAGACGCGTCCCGTACTGTCGTGGCATGCCACGCCGCACCGCGACGATGCTCGCCTCGACCCTGATGCTGATCGCGCTCCTGTGCGCGGGAGTGCTCATCCGCGTGCCGTACGCGGAGATGTCCCCCGGTCCGACGGTGAACACGCTCGGGGACCACGACGGCGAGCCGGTGCTGCAGATCTCCGGCCACAAGACGTATCCGGCGGACGGCCATCTGAACATGACCACCGTCCGCGTCACCAGCGCCGACTACCGGATGAACCTCGTCGAGGCCGTCTACGGCTGGCTCGCGCACGACAGCAAGATCGTCCCGCACGACACGCTGTACCCCGACGGCAAGACGGAGCAGCAGTCCACCCAGGAGAACGCCGAGGAGTTCAGCCAGTCCCAGGAGAGCGCCAAGGTCGCCGCCCTGAAGGAGCTGGGTGTCCCGGTGAAGTCCTGGATGATCGTCTCCACGGTCGTCAAGGACTCCCCGGCCGAGGGCAAGCTGCACGCCGGTGACGTGATCAAGGCCGTCGACGGTACGGAGATCAAGCAGCCCTCCGATGTCGCCAAGATGGTGACCAAGCACAAGCCCGGCCAGAACGTCGTCTTCACGGTCGTCCCCGCCAAGGACCAGGCCGCCGCCGAGAAGGCCCACAGGACGGCCACCAGGACCGAGAACATCACGATCAGGACGGCGGCCTCCGCCGACAGCGGGGCCAAGCGGGCCGTCGTCGGCATCTCCGCCGGGACCGACCACACCTTCCCGTTCACCATCGACATCAAGCTCGCCGACGTCGGCGGGCCCAGCGCCGGCCTGATGTTCGCCCTCGGCATCTACGACAAGCTCACCCCGGGCGACCTCACCGGCGGCAGGTTCGTCGCCGGCACCGGCACCATCGACGACGACGGCACGGTCGGCCCGATCGGCGGCATCCAGATGAAGACCGTCGGCGCGCGCGCCAAGGGCGCCCAGTACTTCCTGACGCCCGCGGACAACTGCGCGGCCGCCGCCAAGGACACCCCGGGCGGGCTCACCCTGGTCAAGGTCAAGACCATCGGCGACGCGCTCGACGCGCTGAAGGACATCCGCGCCGGCGACACCGCCGCCCTGCCCAAGTGCACCGCCAAGGGCTGAGCGGGCCGGACACGGCTGGGGGCGCTCCCCGCACCAGCGGGGGCGCCCCCATCGCCGTACCGCGGCGGACGGGATCAGTCCGCGAACGTCGCCGCCAGGGCGTCCGCCAGGCCCGGGACCAGGTCGGGGCCGGTCAGGACCTCCGTCGGGGAGTCCTTCTCGCGCAGCCGCAGCGCCGCGTCGCGGCCGCCGTCACGCAGGACGGCCACCGTCATACGGACTTCCTGGCGCTCGGGGTGCTGGGCCACCCACTTGGCCAGGCCGGCCTCGTTCAGACCGGAGGGGACCTGGGCCTCGGCGGACGGCGGGAGCATCAGGCGCTCCACCGCGAGCGCGCAGCCGGTGACCGCGTCGGGCCAGGCGATGGTGGCGAGGAACTCGTCGAGCGGCTTGCCGGACGGGACCTCGTCCTGCTCGATCGGGGTGAGACCGGCGGTCTCGGACTCGTTCTCAAGGCCCAGCTGGGCCGCGAGCGAAGGTTCCTGAACCCGCAGCCGTGCGGTGTCTACGAGGGCGAAGAGGCGAGCGGGCTGGTCCCAGCCGAGGCCGGACACGTACTCGTCGATCTCGAGTACGGCCCGGGTGAGCGGGTTCGCTGCCATGGGAGTGTTGGACATGGTCACAATCCTGCCTCGTTCCCGGCCGGAATCGGGAACCGAGTAAGCGGTGAGTAAGTTGCATATGTGTGGGCCCGCGATCACGGGGGGCCACGGCGGGCCCGCGAACCCGGGGGCCTGACGGATCGACAGCGAACTTCGAGGTGCGCACCTTGGCTTTCCAGATGCCGGACCGCGGCGGAGGCCCGACGGGGCCACGGATCAGGGCGGCCCGCCCGTCCCGGCGGGTGAGGACCCTGCTCGTGACGCTGGGCGTCCTCGCCGTCCTCGGCATGGCGTTCACCATGTTCGCGGGCTTCTGGACGGACTGGCTCTGGTACCGGTCGGTGCACTACTCGTCGGTGTTCACCACCACCCTGTCGACCAAGATCGGGCTGTTCTTCGTCTTCGGCCTGCTGATGGCGCTCGCCGTGGGCTTCAACATCTGGCTCGCGCACCGGCTGCGGCCCCCGCTCAGCGCCATGTCCATGGAACAGCAGAGCCTCGACCGCTACCGCATGGGCATCGCGCCGTACAAGAAGTGGCTGCTGCTCGCCGTCACCGCCCTGGTCGGGCTGATCGCGGGCGCCTCGGCGTCGAGCCAGTGGCGCACCTGGCTGATGTGGGTGAACGGCGTGCCCTTCCACCAGAAGGACCCGCAGTTCCACCTCGACGTCGCCTTCTACGCCTTCGATCTGCCCTGGTACCGCTTCCTGCTGGGCTTCGGTTTCGCCGCCGCCATCCTGAGCCTGATCGCCGCCGCGCTCACCCACTACCTGTACGGCGGGCTGCGCGTCACCAGCCCGGGCGCGCGGGCCACCGCCGCGGCGACGGGGCATCTGTCGGTGCTGCTCGGCATCTTCGTCGCGCTCAAGGCGGTCGCCTACTGGCTCGACCGGTACGGCCTCGCGGTCAAGTCCAGCGACTTCAAGGCGACCGGCAACTGGACCGGTCTGCGCTACGTCGACGCCAACGCCTATCTGCCGGCCAAGACCATCCTGTTCTGCATCGCCGTCATCTGCGCGCTGCTGTTCTTCGCGACCCTGTGGCGGCGCACCTGGCAGCTGCCGGTCATCGGCTTCGGCCTGATGGTCCTGTCGGCGATCCTGATCGGCGGCCTGTACCCGGCCATCGTGCAGAAGTTCCAGGTCCAGCCGAACGAGCAGGCCAAGGAGGCGCCGTACGTCCAGAAGAACCTGAAGGCGACCCGCGAGGCGTACGGCATCGACGACGCCAAGGTCACCGAGTACGAGGGCAAGTCCACGGCCTCGGACAAGACCAAGCTGCGCGACGACGCGAACGACGCGGCCAGCATCCGGATCATGGACCCGAACATCGTCTCGCCGACGTTCCAGCAGCTTCAGCAGATGAAGAACTACTACGGGTTCCCGACCAACCTGGACGTCGACCGGTACCCCACCAAGGACGGCAAGGCCCAGGACACGGTCATCGGTCTGCGCGAACTGAACCTGGACGGCGTCCCGAAGAACAACTGGATCAACGACCACTTCCGCTACACGCACGGCTACGGCGTGGTCGCCGCCAAGGGCACCGAGGCCGACTCCGACGGCGAGCCGGTCTTCACCGAGTACGACCTGCCGTCCAAGGGCGACCTCGGCACGTACCAGCAGCGGATCTACTACGGCGAGAAGACCAGCACCTACTCGATCGTCGGCGGTCCCCAGAAGGAGATCGACTACTCCGACGACAACGGCGAGAAGACCACCAGCTACGGCGGCGGGAGCGGGGTCAACCTCGACAACCCGGTCAACCGGGCCGCGTACGCGGTGGCGTTCAACGAGCCGCAGATCCTCTACTCGGGCGCGATCGGCAAGGGCTCGCGGATCCTGTACAACCGCACGCCCAAGGAGCGCGTGGAGGCGGTGGCGCCCTGGCTGACCATCGACGGCGACGCGTACCCGGCCATCGTGAAGGGCCACATCCAGTGGATCGTCGACGCCTACACGACGTCGAACGGCTTCCCGTACTCCTCCCGCACCACCCTCGGTGACACGACGGCCGACTCGCTGACCGCGACGAACAACTCGCGCGCGGTGGTGGCCCAGCAGAACCAGGTCAACTACATCCGGAACTCGGTGAAGGCGACCGTCGACGCGTACACCGGCGAGGTCAAGCTCTACGAGTGGGACACCAAGGACCCGGTGCTGAAGACCTGGATGAAGGCCTTCCCCGACACGGTGCAGCCGCGCAGCGCGATCTCCGCGGACCTGATGGAGCATCTGCGCTACCCGCAGGACCTGTTCAAGGTGCAGCGCGAGCTGCTCACCCGCTACCACGTGACGGACGCGCAGACGTACCTCACCGGCAGCGAGGTGTGGCAGGTGCCGGACGACCCGACCAACAAGTCGGGCAACGCGGTGCCGCCGTACTACCTGAGCATGAAGATGCCCGACCAGACCCGGCAGGCGTTCTCGCTGTCGACGACGTTCACGCCCAACGGCCGTGACAACCTCAGCGCGTTCATGACGGTCGACGCCGAGGCCGGGGCCAGTGACTACGGCAAGATCAGAATCCTGAAACTGCCGACCAGTACGACGGTCGAGGGCCCCAAGCAGGTACAGAGCAAGTTCAACTCCGAACAGGACATCGCCGCCGCGATCAAGCTCCTCAAGGGCGGCGACTCCGATGTCGAGTACGGCAACCTGCTGACCGTGCCACTGGACGGCGGACTGCTGTACGTGGAGCCCGTCTACGTACGCGGTGGTGGACTGAAGTACCCGCTGCTGCGCAAGGTGCTGGTCACCTACGAGGGCAGGACGGCGTTCGAGAACACGCTCGGCGAGGCACTCGACAAGGTCTTCGGTACGAAGAGCGAGACCGCCGAGCCACCGGAGACCGGCACCGGCAATCCGCCGGACACCGGTAATCCGACGGTCAGGCAAGCGCTGAAGGACGCCCAGAAGGCCTTCGACACCGGGCAGCAGGCGCTGAAGGACGGCCCGGACTGGGACGCGTACGCCAAGGCGCAGCAGGATCTGCGGGACGCGCTGAAGCGGGCCGAGGAAGCACAGTCCAAGGCCGGCAGGACCAGCGGGAAGAACAGCAGTTGATCAAGCTCCCGCCGCGCCGTGGTACGGTTGACCTGCAACGGCGCGGGGTGGAGCAGCTCGGTAGCTCGCTGGGCTCATAACCCAGAGGTCGCAGGTTCAAATCCTGTCCCCGCTACTGATGTCGAAGGCCCGGATCCAACAGGGATCCGGGCCTTCGTGGTGTGCGAACTCATGTACTGGGGGGACGGGTGGCCGCGCCGCCGTGGGGAGTTGGGCGGTGTGTGTTTGACTTGTCGCCCTGTGGGCATGTCGACAAAACGCTGTAGTGACCTCACGGGCTGCGGTATACCGGGTGTACCCAGGTTGCAGGTGGTGCGACGATGGACGTTATGGGGGACAAGGCAACTCTGTTCGAGACAGGGCGATTTGTGCAGCCTTCCGGTACGGAGCCGGCCCGCGACGAGATGGTGGACCTGGGGGACGCCGCCGAGGAGACGCGTCTCGCGCTCGCCGCGCAGAGCGGGGACGCCGAGGCGGCCAGTGTCCTCGGAGCCATACTGCTGAGGCGCGGCGACCTCGACGGAGCCGAACCCCAGCTGCGGGCCGCCACCGCGGCCGGCGACCGGGCCGCCGCCAACAATCTGGGTGTCCTGCTGCACCAGCGCGGCTACCCCGAGGAGGCGGCCGGCTGGTGGCGGATCGCCGCCGTGGCGGGGTCCGCCCCCGCGGCGCACGCGCTGGGCCGCTATCACCGGGAGCGCGGGGACGAGCCGGCCGCCGAGTACTGGCTGCGCCAGTCCGCCGAGCAGGGCCACGCCCTGGGCGCCTACGCGCTCGCCGACCTGCTGGAGCACCGCGGGGACGTCGGCGCCGAGCACTGGATGCGGGCCGCCGCCGAACGCGGCCACCGCGAAGCCGCCTACCGGCTGGCGCGCGCACTGGACGGCAAGGCCGGACACGGGGACGAGACCGGGGCTGACAACGCTGTCGACGAGGCCGAGCAGTTCTACCGGCAGGCCGCCGCGCGCGGGCACCGGCGGGCCGCTCTGCACCTCGGGGCGATCCTGGAGCGGCGCGGGCAGCTGAAGGAGGCGGGGCGCTGGTACCTGACCTCCGCCAAGGACGGCGAGCCGCAGGCCGCCTGTGCGCTCGGCTTCCTGCTGCGCGACGCCGGCGACACCGAGAGCGCGGCCGTGTGGTGGCTGCGCGCCGCCCAGGACGGCGACGGCAACGCGGCCAACGCGCTGGGCGCGCTGCACGCCGAGCGCGGCGAGACCCAGACCGCCGAGCGCTGGTACCGGGCGGCCCTTGACGCGGGTGACGACAACGGCGCCTACAACCTCGGGCTGCTCTGCGCCGAGCAGGGGCGGACCGCGCAGGCCGAGCAGTGGTACCGGCGGGCCGCCTACGCCGGGCACCGGGAGGCCTCGAACGCGCTGGCCATCCTGCTGCTCCAGGGCGGCGACACGACCGGGGCCGAGCCCTGGTTCTCCAAGGCGGCCGAGGCCGGGAGCGTGGACGCGGCGTTCAACCTCGGCATCCTCTACGCCGGGCGCGGCGAGGACCGGATGGCGCTGCGCTGGTACGAGCGGGCGGCTGCCGCCGGGCACGCCGAGGCCGCGCTGCAGGTCGGGATCGCCCGGCAGCGCGAGGGTGACGAGCCGGAGGCCGAACGGCACCTGCGCTGTGCGGCGGGCGGCGGAAGTGCGGAGGGCGCATACCGGCTGGCCACCCTGCTCGACGCGCGCCGGCCGCCGGAGCCCGCGCACGAGCTGGGCGAGATCGTCCAGGAGAAGACCGAGTGCGAGGAGTGGTACGAGCGTGCCGCCACCCAGGGGCACCGGCGGGCGCAGGTGCGGGTGGGCATGCTCGCGGCGGCCCGGGGCGACGTGGTGGAGGCGGCGCGGTGGTACCGGGCGGCGGCCGAGGCCGGGTCGCGCAACGGCGCCTTCAACCTGGGGCTGCTGCTCGCCCGCGAGGGGAGCGAGCCGGAGGCCGCGGTGTGGTGGGCCCGTGCCGCCGATGCCGGGCACGGCCGGGCGGCGCTGCGGCTGGCCCTGGTCTACGCGCGTCGCGGCGAGCTGGCGGAGGGGCAGCGGTGGGCGGACCGGGCGGTGGCGCTGGGGCCGGCGGAGGTGGCCGAGCGGGCGGCACGGCTGCGGGACGCGCTGCGGGAAGAGCTCTCGGCCTGAGGCGCGCGGCGGGAGGAGTGGCCCTGGTCACTGGCCCTGCAAACGATTTGCTTCTCGCTGCTTCTCTCGCGTAATGTCGTGTTCACCGACGCGGGGTGGAGCAGCTCGGTAGCTCGCTGGGCTCATAACCCAGAGGTCGCAGGTTCAAATCCTGTCCCCGCTACTGAAGGCCGAGGGCCGGAATCCAGAAATGGATTCCGGCCCTCGGTGCGTTTGCGACGCGGCAAGATGTGCGGCGCGGCAAAGAAAGAGGGGGGCTCGCGCCCCCCTGTCGCCCGGTTCGCGAGCCTTGGTTCATGACCCCTGGTTCATGACCCCTGCCGTGTCCCCTGGTTCATGACCCCTGCCGTGTCCCCTGGTGCATGACCCCTGGTTCAGGCGTCCGCGCAGTCCGGGCACAGTCCCCGGTACGTCACCTCGACGTCCGAGACCGTGAAGCCGAAGCGCTCGGTGTCGGGGAGGTCGGCGAGGGGGTTGCCGGTCGGGTGCACGTCACGGATCGATCCGCACCGGGCGCAGACCAGGTGATGGTGCGGCTGGTGCGCGTTCGGGTCGTACCGCTTGGCGCGCTTGTCCGTCGAGACTTCCAGGACCTCGCCGAGCGAGACCAGCTCGCCCAGCGTGTTGTAGACGGTCGCCCGGGAGATCTCCGGCAGCTTCGCGACGGCCCGGGCGTGCACCTCGTCCGCCGTCATGTGGACGTGCTCGCCGTTCAGGACCTCGGCCACCACGCGTCGCTGCGCGGTCATCCGCCATCCGCGTCCACGCAGCCGTTCCAGAAGGTCGCTCATGGCTACCAGCCTAACAGCAAGGAGGACCAGATCGGGAACAGGTGTGAGTTTGGACTGCTGTTTGACTTAGACAATGTCCATTGTAGGATCGATCCTGGCTTTGGCTACAGGACAGGACTAGTCAGCGATGACGCAGGAGGCGCACGTGACGCAGGGATCGCTCACCACGGAGGCCGGTGCCCCGGTCGCCGACAACCAGAACAGCGAGACGGCGGGCGTCGGCGGGCCGGTCCTCGTCCAGGACCAGCTGCTGCTGGAGAAGCTCGCCCACTTCAACCGGGAGCGCATCCCGGAGCGGGTGGTGCACGCCCGGGGCGCCGGCGCGTACGGCACCTTCACCGTGACCGCCGATGTCACGCCGTACACGCGTGCCGCCTTCCTCGCCGAGCCCGGCAAGGAGACCGAGGTCTTCCTGCGGTTCTCGACCGTGGCCGGCAACCTCGGCGCGGCGGACGCCGTCCGGGACCCGCGCGGCTTCGCGCTGAAGTTCTACACCGAGGAGGGCAACTACGACCTCGTCGGCAACAACACCCCGGTCTTCTTCATCCGGGACGCGATCAAGTTCCCCGACTTCATCCACACCCAGAAGCGCGACCCGTACTCGGGCAGCCAGGAGGCGGACAACGTCTGGGACTTCTGGGGGCTGTCGCCGGAGGCCACGCACCAGGTGACCTGGCTGTTCGGCGACCGCGGCATCCCGGCGTCGTACCGCCACATGGACGGCTTCGGCTCGCACACCTACCAGTGGAACAACGCGGCCGGCGAGGTCTTCTGGGTCAAGTACCACTTCAAGACCGACCAGGGGATCAAGAACCTCACCGCCGAGGAGGCGGGGGTCCTCGCGGGCAAGGACCCCGACTCGCACCAGCGCGACCTGCGCGAGGCGATCGAGCGCGGCGAGTTCCCCAGCTGGACCGTGGGCGTGCAGATCATGCCGGCGGCGGACGCGGCGGCCTACCGCTTCAACCCGTTCGACCTGACCAAGGTGTGGCCGCACGCGGACTATCCGGTCATCGAGATCGGCCGGCTCGAGCTGAACCGCAACCCGCGGAACATCTTCGCCGAGGTCGAGCAGTCGGTCTTCTCCCCGGCGCACTTCGTGCCCGGCATCGGCCCGTCCCCGGACAAGATGCTCCAGGGCCGGCTCTTCGCGTACGGGGACGCGCACCGCTACCGCGTCGGCGTCAACGCCGACCACCTGCCGGTGAACCGCCCGCACGCCACCGAGGCCCGCACCCACTCCCGGGACGGCTTCCTCTACGACGGCCGGCACGGCGGCGCCAAGAACTACGAGCCGAACAGCTTCGGCGGCCCGGAGCAGACCGGCCGTCCGCTGTGGCAGCCCTTCGACGGCTTCACCGGGGGCACCGGCGGCCACCCGACGCCCGTGCACGCCGAGGACGACGACTTCGTGCAGGCGGGCGACCTCTACCGGCTGATGTCGGAGGAGGAGCGGGAGCGGCTGGTGGCCAATCTGGCCGGGGCCATCTCCCAGGTCTCCCGCGAGGACATCGCCGAGCGCGCGATCGGCAACTTCCGTGCCGCCGACGCCGACTTCGGCAAGCGGCTCGACGCGGCGGTGCGGGCGCTGCGCGACTGAGCCGGCCGCGCCGCGGCCGGGCGGGCCGGACCCCATGGTGCTCGGGGGTCCGGCCCGCCGCGTGTGTCAGGGCACCGGCGTGGGCTGGCGGGCCGGGATCCAGCGGCGGACGATGTCGCGGACCGAGACGATGCCCGCCACCTCGCCGCGGTCGAGCACGACCAGGTGCCGGAAGCCGCCGTGCGTCATGGAGAGTGCCGCCTCCTCCAGGGTCCAGGTCGGGGCGGCGAAGACGACGTCGGTGGTGGTGTGGGCGTGGATGCGCTCCGTGTCCGGGTTCTGGCCCAGGCCCACGGAGTTGAGGATGTCGCGTTCGGTGAGGATGCCTATGCCGCCCGCGTCAGGGTCGAGGACCACGGCGGCGCCGATGCGGCGGGCGGACATCAGGCTGGCTGCCTGGCGGAGGGTGTGGGCGGGGCCGAGGGTGAGGATCACCGTGCTCATGGCGTCACGGACGAGCATGGATGGGCCACCTCCTTGGAACCCGTGACCAGTTCACGGGTTCACAAATTCACAAGTGGGGTGGGCCCAGAGTGCCAGGTAAAGGAAGGGTCAACAAGAGGGCGTGCGGCGCCGGTTGAGGGCGTGCCCGGCGCTCTGCCGGCGCTCAGCGGCGCGGGTCGAGGTACCCGAGCAGCTCGTCGTGGAGCAGTCCGTTGGACGCGGCCGCGTTGCCGCTGTGCGGGCCCGGGCGGCCGTCGAGTCCGGTGAAGCTGCCGCCCGCCTCGGTGACGATGATCGCGTTGGCCGCCATGTCCCACAGGGACAGCTCCGGCTCGGCGCAGATGTCCACGGACCCCTCCGCGACCATCATGTACGGCCAGAAGTCGCCGTACGCGCGCGTGCGCCACACCTGGCGGGTGAGGTCGAGGAAGCCGTCGAGACGGCCCTGCTCCTCCCAGCCGGAGAGCGAGGAGTACGCGAAGGAGGCGTCCGCGAGGGTGCCGACCCGGGAGGTGTGGATACGGCTCGCGGAGGTGAGGTTGCGGCCGGAGAAGGCGCCGTGGCCCTGCGCGGCCCACCAGCGGCGGCCGAGGGCCGGGGCGGAGACCACGCCGACGACGGGCTGGTAGCCCCCCTCGCCGGCCTCCATCAGCGAGATGAGGGTGGCCCAGACGGGGACGCCGCGGACGTAGTTCTTGGTGCCGTCGATCGGGTCGATCACCCAGCGGCGGGGGCCGCTGCCCTCGATGCCGTACTCCTCGCCGAGGACGGCGTCCCGGGGGCGGGCGCGCTGGAGGTGGCCGCGGAGCAGTTCTTCGGCCGCCTTGTCCGCTTCGCTCACCGGGGTCATGTCCGGCTTCGTCTCCACCTTCAGGTCGAGGGCCTTGAAGCGGGACATGGTGGCGGCGTCGGCCGCGTCCGCGAGGACGTGGGCGAGGCGGAGGTCGTCGAGGTAGTCCGGCATGTGGGGAACGGTATCGGGCGGCGTCGGTACGGGGCCAGCCGGGCGCAGGCGTGGCGGGACCCCGCGCCCGGCCGGGGGAGATCCGGCCCGCCCCCGCCGAGTGCGGCCGTCGCGGACCCTTGACAGTGCATGCGAGGGCGTCAAATCTGGGCGCAGAGTCGCTGTGGCCCAGGGAGGCGAAGATGCCTGCTGCCCGGGAATCGCTGTTGGACGCCGCTTACAGGGCGCTCGCGGGCCGGCCGTGGTCCGCGGTGCGGATGGTCGACGTGGCCGCGTCGGCCGGGGTGTCCCGGCAGACCCTGTACAACGAGTTCGGCAGCAAGGACGGGCTCGCGCGGGCCCTGCTGCGCCGGGAGGCCGACGGATACCTCGCCGGTGTCGAGCGGGCCCTGGCCGGCGCGGCCGGGGCGGCGGACCGGCTCACCGCGACCGCCGAGTGGACGGCGCTCGCCGCCCGGGACAACGTGCTGGTCCGGGCCATGCTCACCGGCTGCTGGACGGAGCGGCTGCCCGCCCCGAAGCTCACCGCCGTGCCCTCCGCCTCCGCGGTGCCGGCGCAGCGCCGGGCGGACGGGCCGCTGCCGGCGCCCCGCGACTTCGTCCGGATGGTCCGGGACCGCGCGGCGACCGCGCTGGCCGGTCCCGGCGCCGCCCCGGCCGCCACCGCCGAACTGATCCGCTCCTGCGAGCTGGTGGTACGGCTCGCCCTGTCGTGCGTGGCGGCCCCGCCCGGGGAGGGCGGGGTCGGGGAGCTGGTGCGGGCGGTGCTGCCGGAACGCACGGGGTGAGGGCCGCCGCCCGGCCGCCTACTTCTTCAGCCAGCCCACCTTCGTGTAGTCCACGTCCGCCAGGCCCTCGGCGCCGTAGTTCGCGAGGCCCTTGCGGACGGCGAGGATCTCCGGGCGCTGGTACAGCTCGACGGAGTGGCCGAGCCGCCAGATCTCCCGGTCGGCCTCGTTGTAGAGCTTGGCGGCGGCCGTCGCGTCGGTGGTCCGGGCGGCCTTCTTCAGCAGCGCGTCGATCTTCGGGGAGCCGACCGAGCCGAAGTTCTGGAACAGGTTGCCGCCCTTGGGCTGCTGGAAGGTCGAGGTCAGCATGGTCTGGTAGACGGCGTCGACGTTGCGGAAGCTCGTGAGGTCGAAGTTGCCCTTGTTGACGAACTCGTTGAAGTAGTCGTTCGCGGGCACCTTGCGCAGCTCGACCTTGACTCCTGCGAGGGCCAGCTGCTGCTGCACCAGCTCGGCCTGGTCGAGCTGGGCACTGGTGCTTCCGGAGCTGAGGACGTAGTCGACGGTGAGCCGCTTGCCGCCCTTGGTGCGGGGCCTGCCCTCGCCGTTGTCCTTCCAGCCGGCTTCGTCGAGGAGCTTCTTCGCCTTCTGCGGGTCGTAGTCGGCGTACCCGCCGGACGTGTTCTCGTACCCCTGCTGGTTGGGCATGAAGAAGTGGTTGTCGAGCGGCGCGAGTTCGAAGGACAGGTCCTTGGCGAACGTCTGGTTGATGCCCTTGCGGTCGACGGCGTGCTGGATCGCCTGCCGTACCCGCAGGTCCTTCAGCGGTCCCCGGCCGCCGTTGAGCGTGATGTGCACCTCGTCCCAGCGCGCGCCGCGCCGGATGTCCGTGTCCGGTGCCTTGACCAGCCGCTTGTAGTCCTCGGGCAGCAGCGCGGTGGTGTAGTCGATCTCCTTGTTGAGATAGGCGTCGGTGCGCGCGGGGAAGTCGAGGACGCGGTAGGTGATCGAGTCCAGCCGGGGCTTCGCGCCCCACCACGCGGGGTCGGGGACCAGGGTGATGGTCTGGGCGGTCTTGTCGTACCGGCCGACCTTGAACGCGTTTGCGCTGACCGGCACCTTCTCCGCCCAGCTCTTGACGAACTTCTCCGGGGTATCGATGTACTCCGCCGGGTAGAGCGGGTCGAAAAGCCGCTGCCAGTCGGCGTACGGCGACGTGAAGGTGACCTTGACCGAGTGGGCGTCGCCGCCCTGTTCGACCCGGGAGATCTGGTCGTAGCCGGAGGTGTCGGCGGCCTCGTACGCCTTGTCAGCGCCGTTCAGCGCCTTCCACTGGGCGTGGAAGTCGTGCCAGCTCAGCGGCTTGCCGTCGGACCACTTGGCTTTCGGGTTCAGCCGGTACTCGACGGTCTGCGGGCTGGTGGACGTGACCTTCGCCGAGAGCAGGAAGTCGGGGTTGGCGTGGTGCGCGCCCTTGGCGTCCGAGTCGAAGAGGTCGGGCAGCACGGTCCTGGCGATCTCCTGGGCGTCACCCTGGGCGCCGTCGACCGTGTTGACGTTGTACTGGGTGATCCACTGGGTGATCCCCGTCTTCAGCGTGCCGCCCTGCCGGAGGTCGGACACCGGACGCGCGTTGATGTCCTGGCCGTCGACCCGGGGTGCCGCGGCCTTCTCCGGCTCGTTGTCCGAGTCGGCGGAGCCGCAGCCGGTCACCAGCAACGCGGTGGCCGCGGTGGCGGCGATCCAGGCTGCGGTGGTGGTCTGGCGCATGTCGAGGTCCTTTGCACGGTCGACGGTGGTGCGCCGAACGTAGAACGGCCTACGACGGCCGCGGGAGGGCTCCTGGACTACTGACATGTTCTCTTCATGATGCTGCAACAAGAGGACTGGACCATTTGTTCGTGCCCTTCTACCTGGTCAAACGCCTCGGCTACCACGCCGTCCTGCTGCTGGCCGCCCTCTGCCTGTCCTATCTGCTGGCCTCGTACGCGCTCGATCCGCGGGCCTACTACGAAGGCAGGCAGCCCCCGCTCTCACCCGCCGCGGTGGACCACCACCTCACCGCGCTGGGCGTCAACGACCACCAGCCGTTGCGCGAGCGCTTCCTGCACTGGGCGGACCGCGCGCTGCTCCACGGCGACCTCGGCCGCACCGTCGACGGCACCTCCGTGAACGCCGAGTTCGGTCGGCGGATCGGCGTCAGCCTGCGGCTGCTGCTCGCGGGCACCGTCCTCGGCACGGTCGCCGGGGTCCTCGTCGGCGCCTGGACGGCCGTACGGCAGTACCGGTTCAGCGACCGCGCGGTCACCGTCGTCTCCTTCGCGCTGCTGTCCACACCGGTGTTCCTGCTGGCGATCCTGCTCAAGACCGGCGCGATCTGGTTCAACCAGACCACGGGCACCGATCTGATCCAGTTCACCGGCGAGAAGAGCCCCGGGGCGGACGACGGCCTCTGGACGGTCCTCCAGGACCGGTCCGTGCATCTGCTGCTGCCCACCCTCTCCGTCGCCCTGTTCGCCGTCGCGAGCTACAGCCGCTACCAGCGCAGCAGCATGCTCGACGTCCTCGGCTCCGACTATCTGCGCACCGCCCGCGCCAAGGGGCTGCCCCGTCGGACCGTGCTGCTGCGGCACGGGCTGCGCACCGCCCTCATCCCCATGTCGACGTACTTCTCGTACGGTTTCCTCGCCCTGTTCACCGGCGCCACCTTCACCGAGACGATCTTCGGCTGGCACGGTATGGGCGAGTGGTTCGTGAACTCCATCGGCAAGAACGACGTCAACTCGGTCGTCGCCGTGAACGTCTTCGCCGCCGTCACCGTGCTGCTCTCCGGCTTCCTCGCCGACCTGCTGCACGCCGCCCTCGACCCGCGCATCCGGACGACCTCATGACCATGGCCACCCGCCCCGGACCGGCCGCGCCGGCCACCGCGCCGACCGGCCGCTCCGCCCTCGTCCTGCGCCGGTTCCTGCGCAACCGGTCGGCGCTCGCCGGAGCCGTCGTCCTCGTCCTGCTCTTCCTGCTCGCCTTCCTCGGGCCCTGCCTCACACCCTGGTCGTACAGCCACATCGACTACGGCGCCCTGCGCGCGGCCCCCGGACCCGACCACTGGTGGGGCACCAACCGGATCGGGCAGGACGTCTTCGCGCAGACCGTGCGCGGGCTGCAGAAGTCGCTGCTCATCGGCTTGCTGGTGGCCGTCCTCGCCACCGGCCTCGCCTCGCTCGTCGGGGCCTGCGCCGGGTACTTCGGCGGCTGGACCGACCGGCTGCTGATGTTCTGCGTCGACCTGCTCCTGGTCTTCCCGTCCTTCCTGATCATCGCGATCGTCTCGCCCCGGCTGCGCTCCGGCGGCTGGTTCGCCTTCGTCGCGCTGCTCACCGTGTTCGCGTGGATGATCACCGCACGGGTGGTCCGCTCGATGACGCTCTCCCTCAAGGAGCGCGAATTCGTGCGCGCCGCCCGCTACATGGGCGTCGGACCGTTCCGGATCATCTGGCGGCACGTGCTGCCCAACGTGGCCTCCTTCCTCATCATCGACGCGACGATCCAGGTCGGCGGCGCGGTGATGAGCGAGACCGCGCTGTCCTACTTCGGCTTCGGCGTGCAGCCGCCCGACGTGTCCCTCGGCACGCTGATCGCCTCCGGAACCGGCGCCGCCATCACCTACCCGTGGATGTTCTTCTTCGCGGCCGGACTGCTGGTCGTGTTCGTCCTCGCCGTCAACCTCGTCGGCGACGGCCTGCGCGACGCCCTCGACCCCACCTCCAAGGGAGCCTCCCGGTGAGCCCGCTGCTCGACATCACCTCCCTGGACGTCGACTTCGCGGACCGGCCCGCCGTACGGGACGTCAGCCTGACGCTGGAACGCGGCGAAGTCCTCGGCCTGGTCGGCGAGTCCGGGTCCGGCAAGTCCGTCACCGCCCTCGCCGTCCTCGGGCTGCTGCCCCGCACCGCCACCGCGCGCGGCTCGATCCGGCTCGACGGCACCGAGCTGCTCGGCGCGAGCGAGCGGGAACTGACCGCGATCCGCGGCGACCGCGTGGCCATGGTCTTCCAGGACCCGCTGTCCGCGTTCACCCCGGTCCACCGCATCGGCGACCAGATCGCCGAGGCCGTACGCGCCCACCGGGACATCGGCCGGGCGCAGGCCGGGGCCCGCGCCGTCGAACTGCTCGATCTGGTCGGCATCCCCGAACCCGCCCTGCGCGCACGGGCGTTCCCGCACGAGTTCTCCGGCGGCATGCGCCAGCGCGCCATGATCGCCATGGCGATGGCCCAGAAACCCGACCTCATCCTCGCCGACGAGCCCACCACCGCCCTCGACGTCACCATCCAGGCCCAGATCCTCGACGTGCTGCGCACCGCCCAGCGGGAGACCGGCGCCGCCCTGCTGCTGGTCAGCCACGACCTCGGGGTCATCGCCGGCATGGCCGACCGGGTCGCCGTCATGCGCGAGGGGCGGGTCGTCGAGCAGGGCACGGCCCCCGAGGTCTTCCACCGCCCGCGCGCGCCCTACACCCGGCAGCTCCTCGCCGCCGTCCCGCGCATCGACACCCCGCGCACACCCCGGCCGGCCACCGGCGATCCGGTGCTGAAGGTCCGCGGGCTCACCCGCACCTTCCCCGTCCTCAAGGGCACCGTCGTCAAGCGCCGCACCGGCACGGTGTACGCCGTCGACGGCGTCGACCTCGACGTGCGCCGCGGCGAGACCCTCGCCCTGGTGGGGGAGTCCGGGTCCGGGAAGTCCACCACCCTCTTCGAACTGCTCGAACTCGCGGCGCCCGAGGGCGGCACCGTCGAGCTGTTCGGACAGCGGCTCGGCACCCTGGCCAAGGCGCAGGCGAAGGCCCTGCGCCGCCGGATCCAGATCGTCTTCCAGGACCCGATGGCCTCCCTCGACCCCCGGCTGCCGGTGGGCGACCTCATCGCCGAGCCGCTGCGCACCCAGGGCGCCGACCGGGCGGCGATCGCCCGCCGCGTCCCCGAACTCCTCACCCAGGTCGGCCTCGACCCGGCCCACGCCGACCGCTTCCCGCACGAGTTCTCCGGCGGGCAGCGCCAGCGCGTCGGCATCGCCCGCGCCCTGTCCGTCGCCCCCGAACTGCTCGTCCTCGACGAACCCGTCTCCGCCCTCGACGTCTCCGTGCAGGCCGAGGTGCTGGAACTGCTCCAGCGGCTGAAGGAGGAGCTGGGGCTCGCCTACCTCTTCGTCTCCCACGACCTGTCCGTGGTGCGGAACATCGCCGACCGCGTCAGCGTGGTCTATCTCGGCCGCACGGTCGAGTCCGGCCCGGTCGACCAGGTCTTCGCCCGGCCCCGGCACCCCTACACCCAGGCCCTGCTGTCCGCCGTACCGCTGCCCGACCCGGAGCGCGAGCGGGAGCGGCAGCGCGCACGGATCCTGCTCCCCGGCGACCCGCCGAGCCCCACCCGCCGCTACGACGGCTGCCGCTTCCGGGCCCGCTGCCCGCTGCACACCGAGCTGACGGACGACGAACGCAAGCGGTGCGCGCACGAGGTACCGGAGTTCGAGGGCGACGGCACGGCCTGCCATTTCCCGAGGGAGCGGGAGGTGCTGTAGCGCCGGGCGGCCCCTAGTGCGCCGACCCCGACAGCTGGAGCCCGATCACCCCGATGATGACCAGGCTGATCGAGACGATCTTCAGGGTCGACACCAGGTCGCCGAGGAAGACCATGCCGTAGATCGCGGTGCCCGCCGCGCCGATGCCGGTCCACACGGCGTAGGCGGGGCCGACGTCCAGCTTCCTCAGGGACAGGGTCAGCAGGCCGAAGCTGCCCAGCGCGAAGGTCGCGAAGGCCACGGTCGGCCACAGGCGGGTGAACCCGTGCGAGAGCTTGAGGCACACGGCGAAGCCGGTCTCCAGAATCCCGGCCACTACGACCAGCAGCCACGCCATGTGCGGTCCTCCCGTTGGATCCGGATCTCCGGCTCGGTGCGATTATGCACTTACCGAACCGGCGCCCCGGCAAACAACGCCAGCCTCAGTCGCCTTCCTTGCGCTCCCTGGTGGCCAGCAGCCGGCGCAGCGAGTACAGCCGCGCGGGGTCCGCGTGTCCCTCCGCCACCCACGCGTCCAGCGCGCAGTCCGGCTCGTCGTGGCTGCACGCGCGCGGGCAGCCCTCGGTGCCCGCTTCCAGATCGGGGAAGGCGTGGATCACCCGGGACGGGTCGATGTGCGCGAGCCCGAAGGAGCGGATACCCGGAGTGTCGACGACCCAGCCGCCGTCCCCGCTCAGCGGCAGCGCGAGGGCCGACGTGGTGGTGTGCCGGCCGCGGCCCGTCACCGCGTTCACATGTCCCGTGGTCCGCCGGCGGTCCTCCGGCACCAGCGCGTTGACCAGGGTCGTCTTGCCGACGCCCGAGTGGCCCACGAACGCCGTGACCCGGCCGTCCAGGTACGTGCGCACCCGGTCCGCCGCGTCCCCGCGCTCCAGCTCCTCGCGGCTGGTGACCACGTACGGGATGTCCAGGTCGCCGTACAGCTCCAGCAGCTTGTCCGGCGGGGCCAGGTCCGACTTGGTCATCACCAGCAGCGGTTCCAGGCCGCCGTCGAAGGCCGCGACCAGACAGCGGTCGATCAGGCGCGGGCGCGGCTCGGGGTCGGCCAGGGCCGTCACGATCGCCAATTGGTCGGCGTTGGCGACCACCACCCGCTCGTACGGATCGTCGTCGTCCGCCGTACGGCGCAGGACCGAGCCGCGCTCCTCGATGCGGACGATCCGCGCGAGGGAGTCCTTCTTGCCGGTGAGGTCGCCGACCAGGGCGACCCGGTCGCCCACCACGGCCGCCTTGCGGCCCAGCTCGCGCGCCTTCATGGCCATCACGACCCGGTCCTCGACCAGGCAGGTCAGCCGGCCGCGGTCGACGGTGAGGACCATGCCCTGAGCCGCGTCCTCGTGCTTGGGCCGGATGTTCGTCCGCGGCCGGTTGCCCTTGCGGTTGGGACGGCTGCGGATGTCGTCCTCATCGGTGTGCTTGCCGTAGCGGCGCATGACGTCGGTCCCTACTGCCCGAGCATCCCGGTCCACAGCTCGGGGAAGTCCGGCAGGGTCTTCGCCGTCGTCGCCACGTTCTCGATCTGCACTCCCTCGACCGCGAGGCCGATGATCGCACCGGCGGTCGCCATCCGGTGGTCCTCGTAGGTGTGGAAGACGCCGCCGTGCAGCCGGCGCGGGCGGATGTGCAGCCCGTCGGCCGTCTCGGTGACATCACCGCCCAGCTCGTTGATCTCCTTGGTGAGCGCGGCCAGCCGGTCCGTCTCGTGCAGCCGCAGATGGGCCACGCCCCGCAGGGTCGAGGGGGAGTCGGCGAGGGCCGCGACGGCCGCGATGCCGGGGGTCAGCTCGCCCACGTCGCCCAGGTCCACGTCGATGCCGTGGACCGTGCCCGAACCGGTGAACTCCAGCCCGTACTCGGTGAGTTCGCAGGAACCGCCCATCTCGGTGAAGATCTCCCGCAGCCGGTCGCCCGGCTGGGTGGTGCGGGCCGGCCAGTCCGGGATCAGCACCTTGCCGCCGGTCACCAGGGCCGCCGCGAGGAACGGCTGGGCGTTGGACAGGTCCGGCTCGACCGTCAGGTCCCGGCCGAGCAGCGCGCCCGGCGTCACCCGCCACACGTTCGGCTCGCCGCCCGACTCCGGGGTGTCCACCTGGGCGCCGACCGCGCGCAGCATGTCCACGGTCATCCGGATGTGCGGCATCGAGGGCAGGGTCGCGCCGGTGTGGCGGACCTCGACGCCCTGGTTGAAGCGCGGGCCGGACAGCAGCAGCGCCGAGACGAACTGGGAGGACGAGGAGGCGTCGATCGACACCGGGCCGCCGTCCAGGGCCCCGCTGCCGTGCACGGTCAGCGGCAGCGCGCCCCGGCCGTCGTCGTCGATCCGGGCGCCGAGCGCGCGCAGCGCGTCGATCACACCGTTCAGGGGCCGCTCGTACGACCGCGGGTCCCCGTCGAACCGGATCGGACCGTCGGCCAGCACGGCCACCGGCGGCAGGAACCGCATCACCGTGCCCGCGTTGCCGACGTCGACCGTGGCCGGGCCGCGCAGGCCCGTGGGCAGCACCCGCCAGGCCTCGCCGGTGCCGTCGGGGCCGACCCCCTCCTCGATCTCCACGCCCATGGCCCGCAGGGCCCCGGCCATGAGCAGGGTGTCCCGGGACCGCAGCGGGCGGCGCAGCCAGCCGGGCTCGGAGGCCAGGGCGGCGAGGACCAGGGCGCGGTTGGTGACCGACTTGGACCCCGGCACGTGGACCGTGGCGTCGACGGCCCCGCTCGCGTGCGGGGCGGGCCAGAGGGCGGAGGGGGAGCTGTTCGGGGCCATGGGGCCACTTTATAAGGAGGGCCCGGTGTCAACCTTCCAGCAGCCAGCGGCCCCCGCCGATGAGCGAGCACAGGGACACCGCGTGGAACAGGAAGAGCCACAGCCCCGCAGGGACGTGCGTCAGCCGCGACAGCTGGTCCGCGTCCGAGTCGGCGGTGCCTCCCCGCGACCGCTTGGCCTGCAGTTCGAAGGGCGGCCTGACCCCGCCGAACAGCAGGAACCACACCACCGCGTACGCGAACGCCGCCTGCACCCGGGCGTCCGCGAGCCAGGACACCAGCAGGAACGCCCCGCCCGCGAGGACCACGGTCAGTACGCCGTACGCGTTGCGGATCATCACCAGCATCGCCACCAGCAGGGCGGTGGCCGCCCACAGCAGGAGCGTGATGCGCCCGGCGGCCAGCAGCGCGGCGCCGCCGAGACCCAGCAGCGAGGGTGCCGTGTACCCGGCGGCGGCCGTCAGGATCATGCCGGCCCCGTACGGCTTGCCCCGGCTCACGGTGAGCCCGCTGGTGTCGGAGTGCAGCCGGATGCCGGTCAGCTGCCGGCCGGTGAGCAGGGCGATCAGGCCGTGGCCGCCCTCGTGCGCGATGGTGATCGCGTTGCGCGATATCCGCCACAGCGGGTGCGGGACGACGACGGCGAGCGCCGCGGCCAGGGTGGCCAGCACCACCCACAGGCCGGGGTCGGGCTGGGTGCCGGTGAGCCGGTCCCAGAGGCCGGGCAGCGAGGTGGCGGCGAGGCTGTCCATGTCTGCTGGTGGCTCCCTGTCGTCGCGAAGTGGTGGTGGGGCGGCCGGTGGGCCTGGCAGTGTTGCACGTATGTGCGGACGGTATGCATCGAGTCGTAGGCCCGAGGATCTCGCAGGAATCTTCGAGGTCGAGAAGTGGGAGCCCGAGGAGGCCCTGGAGCCGGACTACAACGTGGCGCCGACCAAAGAGGTCTACGCCGTCCTGGACCGCCCTGTGAAAGACGCGGACTCCCCACGTCCGGTTCGCCAGCTGCGCAAGCTGAAGTGGGGTCTGGTCCCGTCCTGGTCCAAGACGCCCGAGGGCGGCGCCAAGATGATCAACGCGCGTGCGGAGACCGTGCACGAGAAGCCCTCCTACCGGCGTGCCTTCGCCACCCGCCGCTGCATCCTGCCCGCCGACGGCTACTACGAGTGGGTCACCGGCAAGCAGGAGCGCGACCTGGAGGAGGAGGGCAGGAAGAAGCGGCCCCGCAAGCAGCCGTACTTCGTGCTGCCGGCCGACGGCTCGGTGTTCGCGATGGCCGGCCTGTACGAGTTCTGGCGCGACCGGACGCTGCCCGACGAGCACCCGCTGGCCTGGTGGGTGACCTGCTCGGTGATCACCACCGAGGCGGAGAGCACCCCGCTCGCCGTCGCCCCCGCCGAGGGCCCCCGCACCCTCGCCGACATCCACCCCCGGATGCCGCTGATGCTCACCCCGGACCGCTGGGACGCCTGGCTCGACCCCTCCCGCACCGACCCCGACGACCTGCGCGGGCTGCTCGCCCCGCCGCCGGCCGGCCTGATGCGCGCCTACCCGGTCTCCACCGCCGTCAGCAACGTCCGCAACAACAGCCCGGAGCTGCTGAAGGAGCTGGAGGGACCGGAAGAGGGCACACTCTTCTGACGTGACGGATGTGACACATGTGACCACCGAGACGGTCGGGACGGATGCCGGGGACGCCCGGATCACCTGGCACGAGGCCCGGCGGGCGCGGTTGGTGCTGGCCGTGAGCCATGGGGCGGGCGGCGGCATCGAGGCGCGCGACCTCCAGGCCCTCGCCGCCGCGCTGCCCGCGCACGGCGTGAGCGTCGCCCTGGTCGAGCAGCCCTGGCGGGTCGCCGGCAAGAAGCTCGCGCCCGCGCCGAAGACCCTGGACACCGGATGGCGCGGGGTGTGGCCCGCGCTCGCGGCCCCCGGCCTGCCGGTGATCTCCGGCGGGCGCAGCGCGGGCGCCCGGGTCGCCTGCCGCACGGCCGCCGGGCTGGGCGCGCACGCCGTGCTCGCGCTGAGCTTCCCGCTGCATCCGCCGGGCCGGCCGGAGAAGTCCCGGGCCGCGGAGCTGCTGGGCGCCGGCGTGCCCACGCTGGTCGTGCAGGGCGGCAACGATCCCTTCGGGCGGCCGGAGGAATTCCCGCCGGGCGACTTCCGACTGGCCGAAGTGGCCTACGGCGATCACGGCTTCGCCGTGCCCAAGCGCGCCGAGATCACCCAGGAGCGGGCGCTGGAGATCGTCACCGGCGCGGTGCGGGAGTGGGTCGTGTCACTTCTGTGACCCGGGAATGTCCGGCGGCGGCCCGCTGTTGAGCCCGACAGAAGTGCTGAAGTGACCCGGCATCGACGTCATGGGAAAGGGAGTCCGCCGCATGGGTTCGACCATCTGCCCGAGCCGTCAGCGCAGCACCGACCTGGACTGGACGGTGCTGCACGCGGCCAAGACCGCTCCTATTCGAGCGGCGGCAGGCACGGGTCGTGTTCTATCCTCCGAAACGAGTGGGACCGGTCTCGGTCCTGCCCGGGATCTTGAGGAGGTGGGTCCGGTCACTGGGACCGACGCAGGGACCGACAACGGCCAGGCGGAGCCGCCCGAGGGCCAGGGCACCGGCACGGACGCGTCCGACGAGTCGAACGCGCAGCGCAGCGCGCGCTTCGAGCGGGACGCGCTCGAATACCTCGACCAGATGTACTCGGCCGCACTGCGCATGACGCGCAACCCGGCCGACGCCGAGGACCTGGTGCAGGAGACCTACGCCAAGGCGTACGCGTCCTTCCACCAGTTCCGCGAGGGCACCAACCTCAAGGCGTGGCTGTACCGGATCCTCACCAACACCTTCATCAACTCCTACCGCAAGAAGCAGCGTGAGCCCCAGCGCTCCGCCGCGGAGGAGATCGAGGACTGGCAGCTCGCCCGCGCCGAGTCGCACATGTCGACGGGTCTGCGCTCCGCCGAGTCGCAGGCGCTCGACCACCTGCCCGACTCGGACGTGAAGGAAGCGCTGCAGGCGATCCCCGAGGAGTTCCGCATCGCCGTCTATCTCGCGGACGTAGAGGGCTTTGCGTACAAGGAGATCGCGGACATCATGGGGACACCCATCGGTACGGTGATGTCCCGGCTGCACCGGGGCCGCCGTCAGCTGCGCGGCATGTTGGAGGACTACGCCCGTGACCGCGGGCTGGTCCCGGCCGGCGCCGGGGAGTCGAACGAAGCGAAAGGTTCGGGCTCATGAGCTGCGGGGACGAGCACGAGACGGACTGCGGTGAGGTACTCGACCACCTGTACGAGTTCCTCGACAGCGAGATGCCCGACATGGACCGCGACAAGTTCCAGCACCACTTCGAGGAATGCTCGCCGTGCCTGGAGAAGTACGGTCTCGAGCAGGCCGTGAAGAAGCTGGTGAAGCGGTGCTGCGGGCATGACGACGTCCCCGCCGACCTGCGGGCCAAGGTCATGGGGCGGATCGACCTGATCCGTTCCGGGCAGGCCGTGCCGGAGCACGACGTGACCCGGGCCCCGACGGCACCGCAGGAGTCCTGACACGCCGGGTCGTATCACCCGAACGTGCTAATCCTCAGGTCATAGCCGCCGCACCCCCCGATCCCCGCCCTAGGCTCCGAGCCTGGACAGGCACGGTCGGGGAGGGGCGCGATGGACGCGGTACCGCCGAGGGCACGCGGCTATGTGGCCGCTGTCGCCCTGTCGGCCGCACTCTGTGTGATCCCGCTGCCGGCCGTCCGCACCCCCTGGTCGGAGCTTGCCCTGCTGGCCGCGCTCTATGCGGCCTGCGAGCATGTCGCACGCCGCCGCTTCGGCGGCGCCTTCCATCCCGTGCTGCTCGCCGGAGCGTTCCTGCTGCCCGCGCCGGCCGCCGTGCTCGTGCCGCTGCCCGCCGCTCTGCTCTCCCCGGTCGAACACCGGCCCGCGCTGTTCCGGCGCGGGTGGCGGGCCGCGCAGCCCGCGCTCGCGGTCTGGGCCGCCGCCCGGGTGCACGCGGCGCTCGGCGGCCCGGAGGCCGTCGCCCACTGCGACTTCCCCTACGCCCTGCTGCCCGCCCAGGCGGCCGTCCTCGCCTTCTGGCTGGTGCTCGGCGCGCTCGACGGCGGTCTGCGCGCCGCGGCCGGGCGCGTGCCCCCGCGGCGGGCCTGGCGCGGGCTGCTGGCGCGCTCGCTCGTCCCCGTCGCCGTGCACGGACTCGCCGGGCTGATGACGGCCGTGCTGTGGCGCAGCACGTACGGCCCGGTGTCCGCGCTGCTGGTGCTGTTGCCGATGGGCGTCTCCGGGTGGGTGTTCGCGCAGTACCACCGTGAGCGCGCGGCCCACCAGGCCACCATCCGTGCCCTCGTCCAGGCCGTCGACATCAAGGACGGCTACACCCGCGGCCACAGCGAACGCGTCGGACACGCCTCCGTGCTGATCGCCCGCGAACTCGGCATCGACGACGAACGCGTCGAGGTGCTGCGCTTCGCCGGCATCCTGCACGACGTCGGCAAACTGGGCGTGCCCACCCGGCTGCTGCGCAAGGACGGACCGCTCACCCCCGAGGAGCGGCGGATCATCGAGCTGCACCCCGAGTACGGCCATGAGATGGTCCGCGGGATCTCCTTCCTCGGCGAGGCCCGGGACGCCATCCTCCACCACCACGAGCGGCTCGACGGCAGCGGCTACCCGTACGGCCTGGCCGGCGAGCAGATCCCCGAGGCCGCCCGGATCGTCGCCGTCGCGGACGCCTTCGACGCCATGACCTCCACCCGCTCCTACCGCAGGGCCCGCCCGGTCGAGGCGGCCGTCGCCGAGCTGAAGCGCTGCGCCGGGGCGCACTTCGACCCCCGCATGGTCACCGCCCTCGTCCGCGCCCTCGGCCGCTCCGGCTGGCACCCGGCGGTCACCGCCGACGAACCGGCGTACGCGAGCCCGCCGGCCGAGCCCGCCTCCCGCAGCGGGGCGCCCCGATGACCGTCCTGCGGCTCATCCACGGCACCGCCGCCCTGGTCGCGGCCGCCTCCCTCGCCGTCACCGTGACGACCGGGCTGGCCGACCGGGGACTCGCGCTTGCCTTCGGCGCCCTCATAGCCTTCGGCGAGCTGACCCGGTGGAGCGACGCCCAGGCCCGCCAGGCCGCCCCCCTGGGCGCCGCCGGCTCGCTGGCGTACGCCCTGCTGGGCGCCGACGCCGGGCGGCCGAGCCAGCACGGCCCGGCCCAGGTCGTCACCGTCGTCCTCGTCGCGGCCGTGCTGGGCGCCGTGCCGCACATCTGGTCCGGCACCGCCCCCACCGTCGACCATCTGGCCCGCCGCGTCCTCACCGTCGGCTTCGCCGCCGTCTGCTTCCAACCCCTCTACAACCAGGGCGCCTTCGACTCCTGGGCCGGCCCCGCCTACGCCCTGCTGCTGCTCACCCTGCTGGGCCTGACCTCCCTGTGCGGGGCCGTGCTGGCCGCCGCGCTCGCCCACTGCCGCACCCGCTGGCCGTTCGGCCCGCTGCTGCGCGAGGAGGTGCGCGGGCTGCTCGGCATCGGCTCCGCCGTCTGCGCGACCGGCGCGGTGATGGCGCTCGCGGTCGCCGTCGTCGGCCTGTGGGCGCTGCCCGTGTTCTGCCTGCCCATGCTGCTCGTCCAGCTGTCACTGCGCCGGTACGCGGCCGTCCGCGCCACCTACCGGCAGACCATCGCCTCCCTCGCCCGCGCCACCGAGATCGCCGGCTGCACCCCCGCCGGACACGCCCACCGCGTCGCCGCGCTCAGCCTCGCCGTGGGCCGGGACCTCGGCCTGACCGGACCGGAACTGACCGTCCTGGAGTACGCGGCGCTGATGCACGACATCGGCCAGCTCAGCCTGGTCGATCCGGTCCCGGCCGGTGCCACCGCCGAACTGCCGCCGGCCGAGCAGCGGCGCATCGCCCTGCTCGGCGGTGCCGTGGTCCGCCAGACCGGGGTCGACGCGGCCGTTGCGGTCGTCGTGGAGCGTCAGGCCGACCCCTGTCCGGAGCAGCCGCTCGCCGCCCGGATCGTCCGGGCCGTGAACGCCTATGAGGAGAAGACCCGTGACGCCGGTCCCGAGGGACCCCTGCGTGCGCTGGAGGAGCTGCGTCTCGGCACCGCCGGGGACTACGCTCCCGAGGTGGTGGAGTCGCTGGCCCGGGTGCTGGCCCAGCACGGCGGCTTGCGGGAGCGCGTCCCGGCGCGGACAACGGGACTGTCTGACCCCGCGCCCGGCTGGGTAACCCATGGGTAATGAGCGCCTTTCCCGGCGTACGTGGTTGGATGCGAGGGAGAGGGTGTCCGGGGGCACAAGCCAGCCCACTGTGCGGAACTGGAACTGGCAGGCGGGAATCGTGAAGATCTTCGGCAAGGGACGGCACCGGCCCTCCGCCTCTTGGCGGCAGGCCACCGACCGCGCGTTCACGCTGATCGGCGACGGCCGGTACGAGGACGCGGGCGAACTGCTGACCCGCGCTGCCGATCTGGAGCCCTGGCTCTCGGAGTCCTGGTTCAACCTCGCCCTGCTGCACAAGTTCCGGCACGACTGGGAGCAGGCCCGCGCCGCCGGACTGCGCGCGGTCGCCCTGCTGGACCGGGAGACCGGGGCGCCGGACTGGTGGAACGTCGGCATCGCCGCGACCGCCCTCCAGGACTGGCCGCTGGCCCGCCGCGCCTGGCAGGCGTACGGGCTGAAGGTGCCCGGCGGCGTCGCCGCCTCCGCGGAACCGCTCGGCATGGAGCTGGGCAGCGCGGCCGTACGGCTCTCCCCGGAGGGCGAGGCCGAGGTGGTCTGGGGCCGCAGGCTCGACCCCGCGCGGATGGAGGTGCTGTCGATCCCGCTGCCCTCCTCCGGCCGCCGCTGGGGCGAAGTCGTGCTGCACGACGGCGTGCCGCACGGTGAGCGCACCACGTCCGCCGGGCACTCCTATCCGGTCTTCGACGAGATCGAGCTGTGGGCGCCGTCCCCCGTCCCCACCTGGGTGGTGCTGCTGGAGGCGGCCACCGAGGCCGACCGGGACGCGCTGGAGCAGCTCGCGGCCGACGCCGGGTTCGCGGCGGAGGACTGGTCCTCGTCGGTGCGGCTGCTGTGCCGGATGTGCTCGGAGTCACGTATGCCGTCGGACGAGGGCGAGGGGGTGCATCTCGATCCGCATGATCACAGCGAGCCGGGGCATCCCGGGCCGCTCGGGCACCGGACGGACGGGCAGCTGTGGGTGCCGGAGCGGGAGTGCGGGGTGGCCGCGCCGGCCGCGCTGGTGCGCGGCCTGCTGGACGGATGGGTGGCCGACAGCCCGGACTCCAGGGACTGGCGCGATCTGGAAGAGGTTTGCTGAGCGGCCATGACCGGCCCCCTTTAGGCTGTACTCGCAGAATTTTCCAGGCTTGCAGGAAGGCGTACGTCGGTCATGGCGCAGCAGGACACCGATCAGCAGCACGCGGGCGTGCTCCCCGTCGATGACGAGGGCTATGTCGTCGACACGGAGGACTGCGAGGAGCGCGAGGCCAGCTGGCGCGAGCGCGGCACCTCACGGCCGATCACGGTCGTCGGCAACCCGGTGCTGCACAAGGAGTGCAGGGACGTCACCGAGTTCGGTGAGGAGCTGGGGCAGCTGGTCGCGGACATGTTCGCCAGCCAGCGCACCGCCGAGGGCGTGGGCCTGGCCGCCAACCAGATCGGCGTCGACCTGAAGGTCTTCGTCTACGACTGCCAGGACGACGAGGGCGCCCGGCACGTCGGCGTGGTCTGCAACCCGAAGCTGGTCGACCTGCCCGCCGAGAAGCGCCGGCTGGACGACAGCAACGAGGGCTGCCTGTCCGTACCGACGGCGTACGCGGAGCTCGCGCGTCCCGACTACGCCGAGGTGACCGGCCAGGACGAGCAGGGCAACCCGATCAAGGTCCGGGGCACCGGCTACTTCGCGCGCTGTTTGCAGCACGAGACCGACCACCTCTACGGCTACCTGTACATCGACCGGCTGTCGAAGCGGGACCGCAAGGACGCGCTGCGGCAGATGGCCGAGAACGAACCCCGCTACCCCGTGGTCGCCAACGACTGACCCACGCGGTTCGCTCGGGGCGCCCGGCCGGGATCCTTCCTGGCCGGGCGCCTTCGCGTTGCCCCTCTTCGCTCGTTCGTGCGTCGTACAACCGATCCCATCTGCGCTCCTAGTGATCCTTAACCAGTCACACAAGGGGGGATTCTCGGCACCTTGGGGTAGTGAGTGAAGCAAATCCGTTCCCACGGCGGTCAGTTGTGGTGCTGAATGGGAAGTGCGGGGATACGCAACGGCGCACGCCCGGCACGACGGGAGGGGTGTGCGCTCCTGGCGGCTGAGAGGGGTTTGTTCGTGCAAGCTTTCCCACACAGCACCACAGCGACGCCGACGGCGATCGTAGTACCACCTTCACTGGCACTCCCGGTGATCGAGTCCGCCTTTCCACGGCAACTGCACCCGTATTGGCCAAAGCTCCAGGAGAACACGCGGCTCTGGCTCCTTGAAAAGCGGTTCATGCCGGCCGCCAAGGTCCAGGAATATGCCGACGGACTGTGCTACACCGACCTCATGGCGGGCTACTACACAGGAGCCCCCGAGGAGGTCCTGCAGGCCATAGCCGACTACAGCGCCTGGTTCTTCGTCTGGGACGACCGCCACGACCGCGACATCGTGCACGGGCGGGCCGGGGACTGGCGACGGCTGCGGTACCGGCTGCACGCGGCGCTCGACGCGCCCAGGCACCATCTGCACCACCCGGACCCGCTGGTGGCGGGCTTCGCGGACAGTGTGCTGCGGCTCTACGGCTTTCTGCCGCACAGCTGGAACCAGCGGTTCGCCCGGCACTTCCACGCGGTGATCGAGGCCTACGACCGCGAATTCCGCAATCGCACCGAGGGATACATACCCGGCGTCGAGGAGTATCTCGCCCTGCGCCGGCTCACCTTCGCGCACTGGATATGGACGGACCTGCTCGAACCCAGTGCCGGGTGTGAACTCCCGGACGCTGTGCGGAAAAACCCGGATTACCGCCGGGCGGCCCTGCTCAGTCAGGAATTCGCGGCCTGGTACAACGACCTCTGCTCGCTGCCCAAGGAAATCGCGGGCGATGAGGTGCACAATCTCGGCATCAGCCTCATCACCCATGCGGGGCTGACCCTCGAAGAAGCCGTCGACGAAGTCAGGCGGCGCGTCGAGGAATGCATAACCGGGTTCCTCGAAGCCGAGCGCAATGCCCTGAGGTTCGCCCGCGAAATCGACGACGGAACGACCGGCGGCAAGGAACTGAGTGCTGCCGTACGGGCCTGCGTCGGCAACATGCGCAACTGGTTCAGCTCCGTCTACTGGTTCCACCACGAGTCCGGCCGGTACATGGTCGACAGCTGGGACGACCGCTCCACGCCCCCGTACGTCACGAACGAAGCGGCAGGTGAGAAATGACCGTCGAGTCGGTGAGGCCCGCGACCCCCGAGACCCTCGAACTGTCCGAACCGCCCCTGGCCGGAGGCGCCGTACCGGTCCTCGGGCACGGCCTGAGGCTGGTCCGCGACCCGCTGGCCTTCATGTCCGCGCTGCGCGCCCACGGCGACGTCGTACGGCTGAAGCTCGGCCCCAAGACGGTGTACGCCGTCACCACGCCCGAACTCACCGGGGCCCTGGCGCTCAACCCCGACTTCAAGATCGACGGCCCGCTGTGGGAGTCGCTGGAGGGCCTGCTCGGCAAGGAGGGCGTGGCCACCGCCAACGGCCCCCGCCACCGCAGGCAGCGCCGCACCATACAGCCGGCCTTCCGGCTCGACGCGATCCCCGGCTACGGGCCGATCATGGAGGAGGAGGCGCACGGGCTGACCGACCGCTGGCAGCCCGGCGAGACCATCGACTGCACCTCGGAGTCCTTCCGGGTCGCCGTCCGCATCGCGGCCCGCTGCCTGCTGCGCGGCGACTACATGGACGAGCGCGCGGAACGGCTCAGCACCGACCTCGCCACCGTCTTCCGCGGTATGTACCGCCGGATGGTGATCCCGCTCGGGCCGCTCTACCGGCTGCCGTTCCCGGCCAACCGCGAATTCAACCGGGCGTTGGCCGATTTGCATCTGCTGGTGGACGAGATCGTCGCCGAGCGGAGGGCATCTGGTCAAAAGCCGGACGATTTGCTGACAGCATTGCTGGAGGCGAAGGACGACAATGGCGACCCCATCGGGGAACAGGAGATCCACGACCAGGTCGTCGCGATACTCACCCCCGGCAGCGAAACAGTCGCGTCCACGATCATGTGGCTGCTGCAGGTCCTCGCCGAACACCCGGAACACGCCGAGAAGGTACGGGCCGAGGTCGAATCCGTGACCGGCGGTCAGCCCGTCGGATTCGCGCACGTTCGCTCACTGACGCACACCAACAATGTCGTCGTGGAGGCCATGCGGCTCAGGCCGGCCGTATGGATATTGACGCGGCGCGCGGTGAGCGACACCGCACTGGGCGGCTATCGCATTCCGGCCGGGGCGGACATCGTCTACAGCCCCTACGCCATCCAGCGCGACGGCCACTCCTATGCGCGCCACCTCGACTTCGACCCCGACCGCTGGCTGCCCGAGCGGGCCAAGGACGTACCGAAGTACGCCATGAGCCCGTTCAGCGTCGGCAACCGCAAGTGCCCCAGCGACCACTTCTCCATGACCCAGCTGAGCCTGATCACCGCGGCGATCTCGGCGAAGTACCGCTTCGAGCAGGTCAGCGGGTCGAACGACAGCACGCGCGTGGGGATCACGCTGCGCCCGCACGACCTGCTGCTGCGGGCGAAGCCCTGGTAAGGGGCCTGGTACCGGCGCGCGCTCAGGCGGCCTGCGGGCCCCGGAACGCGCGCCGGTAGGCGTTCGGGGTCGTGTCCAGCGCCCGGACGAACTGGTGACGCAGCGCAGCCGCCGTACCGAACCCGGTGCGCCAGGCGATCGCGTCCATGGTCTCGTCCGTTCCCTCCAGCAACTCCTGTGCCAGCAGCACCCGCTGGCGAAGGATCCACCGGTAGGGGGTGGTCCCCGTCTCCTGCTGGAAGCGCCGGGCGAAGGTGCGCGGCGCCATATGCGCGCGGGCGGCCAGCTGTTCGACGGTCACCTCCTGATCGAGGTGCGCCTCCATCCACGCCAGCACCTCCCCGACCGTGTCGCAGGGTGCCTTCGGCAGTGGGCGCTCGATGAACTGCGCCTGACCGCCGTCCCGGTGCGGCGGCACCACCATCCGGCGGGCGATCTTGTTGGCCACCTCAGGGCCCTGCTCCTTGCGCACGAGGTGCAGACACGCGTCGATCCCGGCGGCGGTGCCGGCGGAGGTGATCACGGGATCCTCGTCCACGTACAGCACGTCCGGCTCGACCGTCAGCCCGGGATAGCGCCGGGCGAGCTGCTCGGCATGGTGCCAGTGCACCGCGCACCGCCGGCCGTCCAGCAGGCCCGCCGCGGCCAGCACGAACACCCCGGAGCAGACGCTGAGCACCCGGGCGCCCCGGTCGGCGGCCCGCCGCAGCGCCGCGAGCAGCTCCGCCGGGTAGGCGCGCTCCGCATAGGTCTCACCGGCCGGCACGGCGATCAGATCGGCCTCTTCCAGCCGCTCCAGACCGTACGGCGTGGACACCCTGAAGCCGCAGTGCGTGCCCAGGTCAGGGCCCTCGGCGGACACCACGGCGAAGTCGTACACGGGCAGCCCGTCGTCGCTGCGGTCGATGCCGAACACCTCGCACACGACACCCAGCTCGAAAGGGTGCACGCCGTCCAGCAGGACGGCGGCCACGTTCTTCAGCATGCTGCCAGTGTGCCTCAGCGCTGGCAGCAATTCGAGGGTCTACGGCAGTCCTGCCACTCCCGGTAAGGTGCATCCGGCGCGACAGTAGTGTCCATGAACGGAAACCAGATCGAAGGTCTCATCGGAATGGTCGCCACCCTCGGGATCCTGGTCCTCCTGGTCCTCCCGTCAGCGCTCGGCGTCCTGCGTGATCGACGCATCGACCGGCAGCTCAGGGAGGCCCAGGAGAACCAGGGCGGGAACCAGCGGGAGAAGGAGACTCAGAAGTCCTCGTCCAGGTCCACGGTGCCCTCCACCGCGACCTGGTACGCCGACGGGCGGCGCTCGAAGAAGTTCGTCAGCTCCTGAACACCCTGGAGCTCCATGAAGGAGAAGGGGTTCTCCGAGCCGTAGACCGGGGCGAAGCCGAGGCGGGTGAGGCGCTGGTCGGCCACGCACTCCAGGTACTGGCGCATGGACTCGGTGTTCATGCCGGGCAGGCCGTCGCCGCACAGGTCGCGGGCGAACTGCAGCTCGGCCTCGACGGCCTCGCGGAGCATGTCGGTGACCTGCTGCTGGAGCTCGTCGTCGAAGAGGTCGGGCTCTTCCTTGCGGACGGTGTCGACCACGTCGAAGGCGAAGCTCATGTGCATGGTCTCGTCACGGAAGACCCAGTTGGTCCCGGTGGCGAGGCCGTGCAGCAGGCCGCGGCTGCGGAACCAGTAGACGTACGCGAAGGCGCCGTAGAAGAACAGCCCCTCGATGCAGGCGGCGAAGCAGATCAGGTTGAGCAGGAAGCGCCGGCGGTCGGCCTTGGACTCCAGCTGGTCGAGCTTGTCGACCGAGTCCATCCAGCGGAAGCAGAACTGGGCCTTCTCGCGGATGGAGGGGATGTTCTCCACGGCGTCGAAGGCGGCGGCGCGGTCCTCGGGGTCGGGGAGGTAGGTGTCCAGCAGGGTCAGATAGAACTGGACGTGCACCGCCTCCTCGAACAGCTGGCGCGACAGGTACAGCCGCGCCTCCGGGGAGTTGATGTGCTTGTAGAGCGTCAGCACCAGGTTGTTCGCCACGATCGAGTCGCCCGTCGCGAAGAACGCGACCAGACGGCCGATCAGGTGCTGCTCCTCGGCGGAGAGCTTCGCCAGGTCGGCGACGTCGGAGTGGAGGTCGACCTCCTCGACGGTCCAGGTGTTCTTGATGGCGTCGCGGTAGCGCTCGTAGAAGTCGGGGTAGCGCATCGGGCGCAGGGTCAGTTCGAAGCCCGGGTCGAGCAGGTTGGTGTTTCGGGTGGTCATTACTGGCAGGCCTCGCAGGACTCGGGGTTTTCCAGGGAGCAGGCGACCGCGTCGGGGTCGGAGGCCTGCTGGACGGGGATGGTCGCCTGTGCCTGCGGCTGTGCCTGGGCGGCGCGGGCGATCCGGGTCGCCGGACGCGAACGCAGGTAGTACGTCGTCTTCAGACCGGACTTCCAGGCGTAGGAGTACATCGAGGAGAGCTTGCCGATGGTCGGCGTCTCCAGGAAGAGGTTCAGGGACTGCGCCTGGTCCAGGAACGGGGTGCGGGCGGCGGCCATGTCGATCAGGCCGCGCTGCGGGATCTCCCACGCCGTGCGGTACAGCGCCCGTACGTCCTCCGGGATCCAGACGAAGTCCTGGACCGAGCCGTTGGAGTCGCGCAGCGCCTCGCGGGTGCGGGCGTCCCAGACGCCCATGTCCTTGAGCTCCTGCACCAGGTAGGAGTTGACCTGGAGGAACTCACCGGACAGCGTCTCGCGCTTGAACAGGTTGGAGACCTGTGGCTCGATGCACTCGTACACACCCGCGATCGAGGCGATGGTGGCCGTCGGCGCGATGGCGAGGAGCAGCGAGTTGCGCATGCCGACCGCCGCGATCCGCTGACGCAGCGCGGCCCAGCGCTCCGGCCAGGTCAGCTCGACGTCGTAGTGGTCGGGGTGCAGGACACCCTTGGCCGTGCGGGTCTTCTCCCAGGCGGGCAGCGGGCCGTTGCGCTCGGCGAGGTCGGCGGAGGCCTCGTACGCGGCGAGCATGATGCGCTCGGCGATCCGCGTCGACAGGGCCTTGGCCTCGGCGGAGTCGAAGGGCAGACGCAGCTTGAAGAAGACGTCCTGCAGGCCCATCGCGCCGAGACCGACCGGGCGCCACTTGGCGTTGGAACGGCCCGCCTGCTCGGTCGGGTAGAAGTTGATGTCGACGACGCGGTCGAGGAAGGTGACGGCCGTGCGGACGGTCTCGTCCAGCCGCTCCCAGTCGATGTCGCCGTTGCTCACGAAGGCGCCGAGGTTGACCGAACCCAGGTTGCAGACCGCGGTCTCGCCGTCGTCCGTGACCTCCAGGATCTCCGTGCAGAGGTTGGAGGAGTGGACGACGTGGCCGGGCTCGGCGGTCTGGTTGGCGGTGCGGTTGGCGGCGTCCTTGAAGGTCATCCAGCCGTTGCCGGTCTGCGCGAGGGTGCGCATCATGCGGCCGTACAGCTCACGGGCCGGCATCGTCTTCTTCGCCAGGCCCGCCGCCTCGGCCTCGCGGTAGGCGGCGTCGAACTCCGCGCCCCACAGGTCGACCAGCTCGGGCACGTCCGCCGGGGAGAACAGCGACCACTGCCCGTCGGTGTTCACGCGGCGCATGAACTCGTCCGGGATCCAGTGCGCGAGGTTCAGGTTGTGGGTGCGGCGGGCGTCCTCACCGGTGTTGTCCCGCAGCTCCAGGAACTCCTCGATGTCGGAGTGCCAGGTCTCCAGGTACACGGCGGCGGCGCCCTTGCGCCGGCCGCCCTGGTTCACCGCGGCCACCGAGGCGTCCAGGGTCTTCAGGAACGGCACGATGCCGTTGGAGTGCCCGTTCGTCCCCCGGATCAGCGAACCGCGCGAGCGGATACGGGAGTACGACAGGCCGATGCCGCCGGCGTGCTTCGACAGCCGGGCGACCTGGTGGTACCGGTCGTAGATGGAGTCCAGCTCGTCCAGGGGCGAGTCCAGCAGGTAGCAGGACGACATCTGGGGGTGCCGGGTGCCGGAGTTGAAAAGAGTGGGGGAGGACGGGAGGTAGTCCAGGCGGCTCATCAGGCCGTAGAGCGCCGCGACCTCGTCCAGGGCCCGGGCCGTGTCGTCCTCGGCCAGACCGCTCGCCACGCGCAGCATGAAGTGCTGGGGCGTCTCGACGACCTTGCGGGTGATCGGGTGGCGCAGCAGGTAGCGGCTGTGCAGGGTGCGCAGGCCGAAGTAGCCGAAGCGGTCGTCGGCCGCACGGTCGACCAGCGCGTCCAGCCGCTCGGCGTGCAGCCGGACGAACTCCGCGGTGCGGTCGGCGACGAGGCCCTCGCGGTGCCCGACCGCGATGGACTCGGTGAAGGACGTCACGCCCTGCGAGGCGGCCTCGTCGCGGATCGCGAGGGTCAGCAGCCGGGCGGCCAGCTTCGAGTAGGCGGGGTCCTCGGAGATCAGACCGGCGGCGGCCTCCGTGGCCAGCTCGCGCAGCTCCGCCTCGTCGGCCCGGGCGGACCGGCCGCGCAGCGCGGCGGCGGCGACTCGTCCTGGGTCGGCGTCGGGCAGATCGACGGTCAACTCGGTCAGGGTCCGCAGCAACGCGGCACCGGGACCGTCGGTCTCCGGCTCGCTGACTGAAGCCGGTTCGGCTGGCGCGATGGTCACGTGGGGCTCTCCCTCGCTCGGCACGGGGGCCTGGCGGAGGGCAGGGGGCAGTCACGAGCGCACACGGCGGTCGCGTCCACCAGCCCACTCCACGAGGCCCGGACGTCGGAACGCACCCAGGCCAGGACGGCCGGGTGGGCTGTCGGCAGGCCTCGGACTGAACAGGCGCGTGGATATGCGCATGTACACCGTTGCGGGACAGTTCCGGAATCACACCGGATTCCCCTGCGACGACAGCGAGGACGAGCATACATCTAGTGCCGGGCTGTCGTGTCACCCCCAGATGTTGTGTCGGCGTGGCTTCATAGGGTCAACTCGCAGGCAGCCGGGGCGAAGACCGGCCGGCCCGGGGAAGGACGCCGGTCCCGCTCCGGCGTGCGAACGGCCCGGGGTGTCCGCCGGCCCGGTGGGCGCTGTGCGCGACCCGCCGGAGAGGACCGTGGGACGGCCTCCGGCGGCCCGCGCGCGCTCGGCACGGGCCCGCTCCGGGCCCCCTGGCTCCGAGGCGCCGGACGCTCTTCCCGAGGCCCGGGAGGCCGCCCTGGAGGTCGCCCGGGCGGTGCTCCCGCCGGGCGCGGCGCACCCGGCGCGGCCGGCCCGCCGGATCAGATGGCCCACGCCGTCGAGTCCGCCGGCGGGGTACGGCAACGGGCCGCCGGATGTCGCTCCGGCGGCCCGTCGAACGGTGCCCGGCTAGTGGCCCGCGCCCGCGGTCGCGGGCGGCAGCTCCACCGCGACGCCCGGGTCGCCGGCGTCGGCCGTGTAGTCCTCCGGCCTGGTCTCGTCGATGCCGTCGGGGGCCTTCAGGGCCTTCAGGACGACCGTGAGGACCACGGAGACCGCGACGTTCAGGACGAACGCCGTCAGGCCGATGTAGCCGATCTCACCGATGCCCGGGATCTCCTTGGAGGAGCCGCCGAAGTGCTTCTGGGTCGGGGAGGCGACCCCGTACGCGGCAGCCGTGCCGTAGACCATGCCGACCGCCCAGCCGGCCAGCAGCGCCCAGCGGTGGAACCAGCGGGTGAACAGGCCGCCGACCAGGGCCGGGAAGGTCTGCAGGATCCAGATGCCGCCCAGCAGCTGGAAGTTGATGGCGACCGTCTTGTCCATGGTGAGGACGAAGACCAGGGCGCCGACCTTCACCAGCAGGGAGACCAGCTTGGAGACCTTGGTCTCCTGCGCGGGCGTGGCGTCCGGCTTGATGAAGTCCTTGTAGATGTTCCGGGTGAAGAGGTTGGCCGCCGCGATGGACATGATCGCCGCCGGCACCAGGGCGCCGATGCCGATCGCCGCGAACGCCACGCCCGCGAACCAGTCCGGGAACATGTCCTCGAACAGCTGCGGAATGGCCAGCTGGCCGTTGGTGACCTTCACGCCGGCCGCGATCGCCATGAAGCCCAGCAGGGCCAGCAGGCCGAGCATGAGGGAGTACAGCGGCAGGATCGTGGTGTTGCGGCGGATCACGTCACGGCTCCTGGACGACAGGGTCGCGGTGATCGAGTGCGGGTACATGAACAGCGCCAGCGCGGAGCCGAGCGCCAGGGTGGCGTACGTCCACTGGCCCGCCTCCGGCGGGGCGAGCGCCCCGCGTGGCGCCTTGGTGGCCGGGTTGACCTGGCTGAACGCCTGGCCCGCCTTCGCGAAGATGTCGTCGAACCCGCCCAGCTTGATCGGGATGTAGATGATCGCCACCGCGATGACGATGTAGATCAGCGTGTCCTTGACGAACGCGATCAGCGCGGGGGCGCGCAGGCCGGAGGAGTAGGTGTAGGCGGCCAGCACACCGAAGGCGATGAGCAGCGGCAGGTCCTTCACGAACCAGTTGGTGTTCTCGCCGCCGCCGACGCCCATCACGTCCAGCACCGCCTGGATGCCGACGAGCTGGAGCGCGATGTACGGCATCGTCGCCAGGATGCCGGTCACCGCGACCGCCAGCGACAGGCCCTTCGAGCCGAACCGGCCGCGCACGAAGTCGGAGGTGGTGACATACCCGTGGCGGTGCGAGACCGACCACAGGCGGGGCAGGAAGGTGAAGATCAGCGGGTACACCAGGATCGTGTACGGCACCGCGAAGAAGCCGGCCGCGCCCGCCGCGTAGATCGCCGCCGGTACGGCGACGAAGGTGTACGCCGTGTACAGGTCGCCGCCGAGCAGGAACCACGTGACCCAGGTGCCGAAGGACCGGCCGCCAAGACCCCACTCGTCCAGGGACTGCTCGTTCTCGGCCTTGCGCCAGCGCGCGGCGAGGAAGCCCATGACCGTGACGGCCAGGAAGAAGAAGATGAAGACGCCGAGTGCGACGCCGTTGACGCCGTCGTTCACTTCGCCGCCTCCTCGCGCCGCCCGGCGGCGGCCTTACGGGTCCGCTGCTCCCACTGCCACAACTGGTACGCGAGCACCGTGAGCACCGTCGAGATCAGCACCCAGAGCATCTGGTACCAGTAGAAGAACGGGATCCCGATGAACGCGGGGTCCGTCTTGGCGTACGAGCCGACCCAGAGCATCGCCACGAAGGGCGCGACCAGACACAGCGCGATGATCACCCGGACCGGTGTCACCACCGGTGGCCTCACTTCAGGCGTTTCGGACATGCCATGGCTCCGTCCCCTCGCTGATCACCTGTGTAATGCGCAGGCAATCTAGGTGACGGTGTCGCGGCAGTGGAAGACCTCGTCCGTATATCGGTATATCGATTCAGCGAACGTGCCGGGTTCCTAGTCCGCCGGGCGCTTGAGCCGTGCCACGAATTTGTAGCGGTCCCCGCGGTACACCGACCGCACCCACTCCACCGGCTGGCCCTCGCGGTCCAGCGAGTGGCGGGAGAGCATCAGCATCGGAAGGCCCACGTCGGTGCCGAGCAGACCCGCCTCGCGCGGGGTGGCCAGGGAGGTCTCGATGGTCTCCTCGGCCTCGGCGAGATGGACGTCGTAGACCTCGGCGAGCGCGGTGTACAGCGAGGTGTACTTCACCAGCGAGCGCCGCAGGGCCGGGAAGCGCTTGGCCGACAGATGCGTGGTCTCGATCGCCATCGGCTCGCCGTTGGCCATGCGCAGCCGCTCGATGCGCAGCACGCGCCCGCCGGCGGAGATGTCGAGCAGCTCGGCGAGCCGCTCGTCGGCGGTGATGTACCCGATGTCCAGCAGCTGCGAGGTCGGCTCAAGGCCCTGGGCCCGCATGTCCTCGGTGTAGGAGGTGAGCTGGAGCGCCTGGGAGACCTTGGGCTTGGCCACGAAGGTGCCCTTGCCCTGGATACGTTCGAGCCGGCCCTCCACGACCAGCTCCTGCAGGGCCTGGCGCACCGTGGTGCGGGAGGTGTCGAACTCGGCGGCCAGCGTGCGCTCCGGCGGGACCGGGGTGCCCGGTGCCTGCGTCTCCGTCATGTCGAGCAGGTGCTTCTTCAAGCGGTAGTACTTGGGCACGCGCGCGGTACGGGTTGTGCCGGCCTCGTTCTCCGCACTGCTGACGTCGGTGCTCATGCTCTGCCTTCCCGGCTCCGAATGCCGAAAGCGACCGACATTCCATCGGCCACGGCTCACATCGTGGCACGGGTTGCCGGATCAGGACTCCACCCGCACGCTCCGTGATCCCCTCTGTATACCGTTGCGCCCGCTGTTGGTCTAGTCCATCGCCCCGGGGTGCGCGGGGGCGACGGCACACCGGCGGGCACCACACGGACCCGTGCCGCCGCCGCCACCGCCCCCTCCCCGTCGGCCCCCCCCGGGAGCTAGATGCCCTGCCACTCCGGCTTGTTGACGTAGGCGTGCCGGAAGTAGTCGGCCAGCTTCAGCTTGGACGCGGCGGCCTCGTCGACGACCACCGTGGCATGCGGGTGGAGCTGGAGCGCCGAGGCCGGGCAGACGGCCGCGACCGGTCCCTCGACGGTCGCGGCGATCGCGTCCGCCTTGCCCTCGCCCGTCGCCAGCAGCACCAGGTGCCGGGCCTCCAGGATCGTCCCGATGCCCTGGGTGATGACGTGGTGCGGGACCTGCTCGATGTCGCCGTCGAAGAAGCGGGCGTTGTCGATCCGGGTCTGCTCGGTCAGCGTCTTGATCCGGGTGCGCGAGGCGAGTGAGGAGCACGGCTCGTTGAACCCGATGTGCCCGTCGGTGCCGATGCCGAGCAGCTGCAGGTCCACCCCGCCGGCCTCGGCGAGCGTGCGGTCGTACGCCTCGCAGGCCGCCTGGACGTCCTCGGCCGTGCCGTCCGGTCCCATGAACGCGTCCATGTCCGTGCCCAGCGGCTCCAGCACCTCGCGGCGCAGCACCGAACGGTAGGACTCGGGGTGGTCCCCGGGCAGCCCCACGTACTCGTCGAGCTGGGCTATCCGCGCCCGCGAGGCGTCCACGGCCCCGGCGCGCACCTTGGCCGTCAGTGCCTGGTAGATGGGCAGCGGGGTCGAGCCGGTGGCCACGCCGAGCACGGCGTCGGGCTTGCGCCGCAGCAGCTGGGCCATGGCCTCGGCGATCAGCTCGCCGCCCGCGGCGGCGTCCGGAACGATGACAACTTCCACGCTGGGCCTGCCGTTCTGAAGAGGGCCTGGAGATCTGGGAGAGGTCAGAGCAAAATCTCTATGTGGTTTAGACCAATCTAACAGAATCGGTGTGCGGCGGCGCTTGTGCGACGGCGCTTTCCGGGCGGTCGCGCGGCGCCCGCGGCCGCCCGGGATCCACCTCTCTCCCCGGCCCGGGGTACCCCCTTCCCCCGGCCTTCTTCCCCTGCCCCTCGTTCCCCTCAGACGAGCGAGCCCCCCGTCGCGTCCAGCCAGTGACCGGTCACCCAGCGGCCGTCCTCCGAGACCAGGAAGGCCACCACATCGGCGATGTCCGCCGGCGTCCCCACCCGCCCCAGCGCCGAGTACGCGGCGGCGCCCCGCCGGGCCTCGTCGCTCGCGCGCAGCCACGAGGCGTTGATGTCGGTGTCCACGATTCCGGGCGCCACGGAGTTCACCGTGATCCCGCGCGGGCCGAGCAGCTTGGACAGGTCCCGGGTGAAGACGTCCAGCGCCGCCTTGGTCATCCCGTAGGCGATCGTCTGGGGCATCAGGGCGGACCGGGCGAGACCGGACGATATGTTCACCACCCGCCCGCCGTCCCGCAGCCGCTCCGCGCCGAGCCGGGTGATGAAGAACGGCGCCTTCACGTTCACCGCGAAGAGCCTGTCGTACTCCTCCTGCTCGATCTCCTCGAAGGGGCTTGCGGCCCCGATGCCCGCGTTGTGCACGAGGATGTCCAGCCCCTCGGCGTGTCGGCCGAACTCCTCCCAGATCCGCTCGGCGTCCCCGGGTGTGCCCAGCTCCACCCCGATCGCGAAGGCCGAGCCGCCGGCCGCCTCGATCGCCGCCACCGTCTCCTTCGCGGCGGCCTCATTGCTCCCGTAGTGCACCGCCACCCGGGCCCCGTCCCGTCCCAGCCGCTCGGCGATCCCCCGCCCGATACCCCGGCTTCCGCCGGTGACCAGCGCCGTCTTCCCCGTGAGCGCACCCATGTCTGCCCCTCCGTATTTACCTAGCGGTCGCTACAAAAAAACCGTACAGCACCCCGCCGACATTTTTCTAGGGGACGCTATAAAATATCCGCATGACGGGTCAGGACACGCAGGCGCAGAGCGGTACGGGCCGGGGGCGGGGCCGGCCGCGCTCCTTCGACCGGGCCACGGCGCTGGAGAAGGCGCTGATGGCGTTCTGGGAGCACGGGTACGAGGCGACATCGGTCTCGGACCTCACCCGGATCATGGGCATCGGCGCCCCCAGCCTGTACGCGGCCTTCGGTGACAAGCGGACCCTGTTCGACGAGGTCGTCCGGGTCTACAGCAGCACCCACGGCGCCCTCGGCGACCGTGCCCTCGCCGAGGAGCCGACCGCCCGCGAGGGCATCGCGCGCATGCTCCGCGAAGCCGCCGCCGTGTACACCGACCCGTCCCATCCGTACGGCTGCCTGATCGTCCACGCCGCGACCAACTGCACCAGTCCCGCGGTCGAGGCCCTGCTGCGCGAGCGGCGCAACGCCAACATCGCGGGCCTCGAATCCCGGATCCGGGCGGACATCGCGGCGGGGCTGCTGCCGGCCGGCACCGACGCCGCCGCGCTCGCCCGGCACACCGGCGCGATGATCCAGGGCATGTCCCAGCAGGCACGCGACGGCGCGCGCCGGGAGGAACTGGAAGCAGTCGCGGAAATTGCCATGTCCATCTGGCCCCACGGCTGACCCCGGCGGGCTAGGCTGCGTGGCATCGCGTACCGGTGCCCTGTATAGGGGGCAGTCGCCTCCGCACCATGGACACGCCGTCGTGGTCTAGTCCACAATCGAGAAGAGAACAAGCCTCCGTCTTCCCCGCACAGGAAGGCGGATCGAGGAACCGGCGCTCTCTGCCCTGACTGCCCCGGATCCTCGACCTTCGGCCGACCGGGACCGCACACCCCACGGCCGATGATGCTCCGGGCTGCGGTGCCGGAAGGGTTGAGGGTCCCTTCCAGGCGCCGCGGCCCGCGGGTGTTTTTCGGCCACCCGCGAGGCCCCGGGTACGCTCGCACACGTGCCCTCCATGAACGAACTCGTACGCCAGCACACCGCGCTCGACGACTCCGACCTCGAGTGGCTGCACCTGCTGGTCTCGGAGTGGCAGCTGCTCTCCGACCTCTCCTTCGCCGACCTGGTGCTGTGGGTCCCCACCCGGGACGGCACCCGGTACGTCTCGGTCGCCCAGATGCGCCCCAACACCGGCCCGACCTCCTACCAGGACGACATGGTCGGCCACCTGGTCCCGCGCGGCCGGCGCCCCATGCTGGACGCGGCGCTGGACGAGGGCAGGATCGTCCGCGAGGGCGACCCGGAGTGGCGCGAGGAGGTACCCGTACGGGTCGAGTCCATCCCCGTACGGCGTGACGGCCGCATCCTCGGTGTGATCGCCCGGAACACCAACCTGCTCACCGTGCGCACCCCGAGCCGGCTGGAGCTGACCTACCTCCAGAGCGCCTCCGACCTCGCGCAGATGATCGCGGCAGGATCGTTTCCCTTCCCCGGCCAGCAGGTCGACATGGACGCCTCCCCGCGCGTCGGCGACGGCCTGATCCGGCTGGACGTGGACGGCATCGTCCAGTACGCGTCCCCGAACGCCCTGTCCGCCTATCACCGGCTCGGCCTCGCCGCCGACCTGGTCGGCCACCACCTCGGTCAGACCACCGCCGAACTCGCCCCGACCCGGGGGCCGGTGGACGAGGCGCTGGCCAAGGCCGCAAGCGGCTGGGCGCCGCGCGAGTTCGAGATCGAGGCCCACGACGGCGTCATCCAGTTCCGGGCCATCCCGCTCAAGCCCAAGGGGACCCGCATCGGATCCCTGGTGCTGTGCCGGGACGTCACCGAACTGCGCCGGCGTGAACGTGAGCTGATCACCAAGGACGCCACCATCCGGGAGATCCACCACCGGGTGAAGAACAACCTCCAGACGGTGGCCGCCCTGCTCCGCCTCCAGGCCCGGCGCATCGACTCCGAGCGCGGCCGGGAGGCCCTGGAGGAGGCGGTCCGCCGGGTCGGCTCGATCGCGATCGTGCATGAGACGCTGTCTCAGAACCTGGACGAGCGGGTCGAGTTCGACGACATCGCCGACCGGGTGCTGGCCATGGTCGCGGAGATCTCGCCGGGCAAGGTGACCGGCCGGCGCACCGGGCGGTTCGGCATACTCGACGCCGAGGTCGCCACGCCGCTCTCCATGGTGCTGACCGAAGTCCTGCAGAACGCCCTGGAACACGGCTTCCGCGAGGGCGACACCGGCACGGTCGAGGTCTCCGCGGTGCGCGGCGGCACCAGCAAGGAGTCCCGTCTGCTGGTCACCGTCCAGGACGACGGCGTCGGACTGCCCGAGGACTTCGACCCGCACCGCTCCGGCAACCTGGGCCTGCAGATCGTACGGACGCTGGTGGAAGGCGAGTTGGGCGGCTCGTTCGACATGGTGCCGGCCCCGGAGCGGGGGACCCGGGTGATCCTCGACATCCCGGTGCGGGCGCACAAGTAGGCCGCCGCGCTGATCCCGCCGGGGCGTCGGGCGCGGCGGGGGAGCGGGCGCGACGCGCGACCGGGCGCGGGGCGGGACGGGGCGCGGGGCGGGACCGGGCGCAGCAAAAAGCCCCGGACCGCCATTGGTCCGAGGCTGATGCTCGTTGCTGCTCTGCTTGTATCGCTAAGCGCATCGGGGGAACTGCGCGCTGCGGCTCGGGGGCGGGAGATGCGTACGTGCTGTGCGCGCCGCCAAGCTCAGGCTGTCAGCAGGGGTGGGATGTCAGGCGGAAGCCTGACGAGCCCTGTTGCGAGCGGCGCGGCGCTTCATGGCGCGGCGCTCGTCCTCGCTGAGACCACCCCAGACGCCGGAGTCCTGGCCGGACTCAAGCGCCCACTGCAGACACTGCTCGATCACCGGGCAGCGACGGCAGACGGCCTTGGCTTCCTCGATCTGCAGCAGCGCAGGACCGGTGTTGCCGATGGGGAAGAAGAGCTCGGGGTCTTCCTCGCGGCAAACGGCGTTGTGACGCCAGTCCATGGCTGCTACCTCTCCTTGGTATTACATGCAAGTTGCTTGTGAATGTGAACGCTTTCACGAATCCCTCAACAAGTGAAGGGCCGACCGCCGAGTCTTCACCCGGCGTGGTCCTTGGTTTGAAGAGGGGTTCTGGTGATCAGTGGAGGCCGGTGTTGCGGGCCGTCCCGATCGCCACGTAGAGACTCGCAAACCTCAGCGGCGGATACAACCCCTTCCGGAAAGTTTTTTTTGATTCCTCGGTGTCGACTGGGTCACAGCCGTACTTCCATGGGGTGGATCCTGGCCTAAACGTTCGAGTGAAAGGACTTTCGCCCGTTCCGCTCACACAATCACACGCAGTGCGCGGCGTACGCCTGTGAACGTCACGCTAGTTCGCAGCCCCAGGTGGTCACCGTCCATCTGGAGGGGCAGAGGCACCTTCGAATGCAAGGTGAACTGGTCCACGTCGTGCAGGGAGGTCGCGTGCTTTCCCTGCGGTCCGCGCTCGGGGGACGAAGTGAGCAACTGGGTGCCATACCGGGCAACCGAGGCGGTCGACAGGCGGCTGAGACCGAGCACATCGATGCCGGTATCGAACGAGGCCTTAGGCGATGTGTACATGGGGCGATTGCCGAGATACGTCCAGGGGGACGTGTTCGAGACTATGGCGACGACGAGATCCTCGATCGGATCGGCGCCGGGCTGCTCCAGCGTGATCGTGCCGTGCCGACGGTTCGACTCGCCGAGGAACTGCCGGATCACCTGGCGGACATAGAGCGCGTGCGTCGACTTCTTCCCGCGCTCGCGCTGCTGCTCGACCCGGCCCACCACGCCCGCGTCGAAACCGAGCCCGGCGTTGAAGGTGAACCAGCGGGCCGGCACCGCCTCGTCCTCGGTGCCCGGCGTGCCCGAGGTGAGGCCGAGGCCGACGACCCGCTCGGTGCCGTCGCGCAGCGCGTCCAGCAGCGCGCCGGTGGCCTCGACGGGATCGTTGGGCAGGCCGAGGGCGCGGGCGAAGACGTTCGTCGAACCGCCGGGGACGACGGCCAGACCGGGCAGGCGGTCCGGATCCGGGCCGGCGTGCAGGAGGCCGTTGACGACCTCGTTGACCGTGCCGTCGCCGCCGAGCGCCACCACCAGGTCGATGTCGTCGCTCTCCGCCGCCTGCCTGCCGAGGTCGCGCGCGTGGCCGCGGTACTCGGTGGTGACGGCCTCCAGCTTCATCTCGCTCGCCAGCGCGTGGATCAGAACATCGCGTCTGCGGGCGCTTGTGGTGGTTGCCGCCGGATTGACCACGAGAAGTGCACGCATGCATCGCAGCGTACCTACTGGGTGGTACTCGGCCCATACCCAGGTAGGGAACAGGTAAGAGGTGAGGGCGTGAGTCTGGACACTCGGGCGCGGGCCGCGGCCGGGCGCCGCGGGGGCACGGCTACCCTGCTGGGGTGAGCAGTCAGCAGAATTCCGCCCCGGACACCGCCGCGGTCGACGCGGCCGCCGAGCCGCGCCCGCGCCGGGTGACGTACGCGGCGGCACTGGCCGCGCTGGAGGGTGCCGCGCTGCTGGCCGGCGGCCTGTGGGTGCTGGTCCGCGGGGTCACCGGCGACCCGGACGACCGGCAGCAGGCCGTGACCCTCGGGATCACTCTGGTCGTCCTCGCGCTGCTGCCGCTGCTCGCCGCGCGCGGGCTGCTGCTGCGGCGCGGCTGGAGCCGGGGGCCCGCGGTGATCACCCAGATCATGGCCCTTCCGGTGGCCTACAACCTGCTCAAGGCCGACAGCATGGCCATCCCGGCCGGCATCGCCATCGCGGTGGTCGCCCTGGCCGCGCTGGTGCTCCTGGTCAACGGCGAGACGACCCGGGCCCTCGGGATCAAGGGGCCGGGCCGGGCCGAGTAGGGCGCGCTCCGGCGGGCACCGCAGCGCGGGGGACCGGCCGGGCCTGGTTCACTCCTCGACGAGGAGCTTCTCCCGCAGCTGGGCCAGCGTGCGGGCGAGCAGCCGCGAGACGTGCATCTGCGAGATGCCGACCTCCTGCGCGATCTGCGACTGCGTCATGTTCCCGAAGAAGCGCAGCAGCAGGATCCGCTTCTCGCGCGGCGGCAGGTCCTCCAGCAGCGGCTTGAGGGACTCGCGGTACTCCACGCCCTCCAGCGCCTCGTCCTCGGCGCCCAGGGTGTCGGCGACCGCCGGCGACTCGTCGTCCGTGTCGGGGACGTCCAGGGACAGCGTGGAGTACGCGTTCGCGGACTCCAGGCCCTCCAGGACCTCCTCCTCGGAGATGGCGAGCTTCTCGGCCAGCTCATGGACCGTCGGGGAGCGGCCGTGCAGCTGGGACAGCTCGGCCGTTGCGGTGGTCAGCGCGAGCCGCAGCTCCTGGAGCCGGCGCGGCACGCGGACCGCCCAGCCCTTGTCGCGGAAGTGCCGCTTGATCTCGCCGACGACGGTCGGGGTGGCGTACGTGGAGAACTCCACGCCGCGCTCGGGGTCGAACCGGTCGACGGACTTGATCAGGCCGATCGTGGCGACCTGGGTGAGATCGTCCAGCGGCTCGCCGCGGTTGCGGAACCGGCGGGCCAGGTGCTCCACGAGCGGCAGGTGCATGCGGACCAGCCGGTTGCGCAGCTCCGCGTACTCCGGGCTGCCGTCGGGCAGCTTGCGCAGCTCGACGAACATCGCCCGCGCACCGCTGCGGTCGTGGACGCCGTGCTGTACGGCCTGCACGGCCTCCGTGCCCAGCGCGTTGTCCTCGGCGTTTCGCTCGTGCTCGCTCATCGTCCCGCCCGTAGCCCTTCCCCGAGCCCTCGCCCCCGCGCGGCCGGCGGATTCGGCGCCGTCGCGTGTCTTTGGCGGGGCACCCTGTACGGCGCCGTCACCGCCGACCCGCGCGGAGTCGTCCTGCGGGTGCGGTCTGGCCTGCTCGGGGATGCCGTCGATGCCGTCCGCCATGCGCCGGGAACCCGCCCCGGGGGTCTCGGCACTGCTCGACCAGGGGGCACCCCCGTCCCCGGCCGGCAGCTCCCGTGTGCCGCGCTCTTCGTCCCGCACCGGACCGTCCTCGTTCCTCACGCCGGCCCGGGGCCGGCACCGCGCTGTTTGTAGAGGCTGATCGACACCGTCTTGTCCTCGTCCACGGCGGACGAGACCTTGCCCGCGAGGGCCGACAGCACGGTCCAGGCGAAGGTGTCCCGCGAGGGAGCGTGGCCGTCCGTGGTGGGTGCCGACACCGTGACTTCCAGCGAGTCGTCGACGAGCCGGAAGACACAGCTGAGCACCGAGCCGGGCACGGCCTGCTGCAGCAGGATCGCGCAGGCCTCGTCCACGGCGATGCGCAGGTCCTCGATCTCGTCCAGGGTGAAGTCCAAGCGGGCCGCGAGACCGGCCGTGGCCGTCCGCAGCACCGACAGGTAGGCACCCGCAGCCGGCAGCCGGACTTCCACGAAGTCCTGGTTCGCCGCGGGCTCGCCTGCGATCTGGGACACCCTCACCTCCATGGTGGTACAAGCTTTACGGGGCCGAGGGTCGCCCCCCGGGGTAACGCGTACGTCGTTCAAGCGGTGACGCTATCGCGCTCCGAACGTTTCTGTCCCGGGACCCCAACCCCCTGGCGTCACTCACAGTAAAGCTGTGGATACGCTCCGTGTCTAGAGGGTTTGCGGGCCCAAATGGGAAGAGCGCGCGCCGGGTTGACGTACCCAGACGTCAGACGCTCGAACCGTCGTGCGGCAGCCGCCGCATGCAGTGTCACACGAGAAGGCGGTCGGGCGTGACTCTCACGCTCATACGAGCACGTGGTCGACGAAGCACCACCGCCAGTCCTCGCCGGGCTCGAAGGTCCGCATCACCGGGTGACCGGACGCCGCGTGGTGCTCCGTCGCGTGCCGTCCCGGTGAGGAGTCGCAGCAGCCGACATGGCCGCAGGTGAGGCAGAGCCGGAGCTGCACCGGGTGCGTGCCGTCGCGCAGGCACTCCGGACAGGTCGGGTTGAGCGGCTCCGGTTCCGGGTGCGGCAGCGCGTCGGAGTGCGTGCACTGTTTCATGATTGCCAGATTACGACGGGTGTGCGGGTGGCCGCGCGGAAAACGAGGGTGGGCGAGGACCATGGACGTGATGCCCCTGCTGTTGCTGGTGGCGGGCAGTGCCGCGGTGGCGGCGGCGGCCAGGCGCACACCGGCGCCGGCGCCGCTGCTGCTGGTCGCCGTCGGCCTCGCGGTCTCCTACATCCCCGGAGTGCCGTCGTACACCCTCGATCCGCACGTCGTCCTGCCGCTGCTGCTGCCCCCGCTGCTGTACACCTCGGCGAGCGACAGCTCCTACCTCGACCTGCGGGCGCAGCTGCGGCCGGTGGCGCTGCTCTCGGTGGGCTACGTGCTCTTCGCGACCGTCGTCGTCGGCTGGGCCGCCTATCTGATCGTCCCCGGTCTCTCGCTGCCCGCGGCGCTGGTGCTCGGCGCGGTGGTGGCGCCCCCGGACGCGGTGGCCGCCACCGCGGTCGCGCGCCGGGTCGGCCTGCCCTCCCGGATCACCACCGTCCTCCAGGGCGAGTCCCTGCTGAACGACGCCACGGCGATCACCGCCTACAAGGTGGCGCTGGGCGCCGCCATCGGCGCCGGGGCCACCTGGGCGGGCGGGATCGGCGAGTTCGCGCTCGCCGCGGTCGGCGGTGTCGGCGTCGGCCTCGTCCTCATGGCGCCCCTGCACTGGCTGCGCACACACCTGACCGAGCCCCTCCTGCAGAACACGCTCTCCTTGCTGATCCCGTTCGTCGCCTACGGGGTCGCCGAACAGGTGCACGCCTCCGGAGTGCTCGCGGTCGTGGTCGTCGCGCTCTACCTCGGCCACCGCGCCTGGGAGGTCGACTTCGCCACCAGGCTCCAGGAGGAGGCCGTGTGGAAGATGGTCGCCTTCGTACTGGAGTCCGCGGTGTTCGCCCTGATCGGTCTGCAGCTGCCGATCGTCATCAAGCGGCTCGGCGAGTACGAGGGCACCTCCGCCGCCTGGTACGCGGTGGCCGTCTTCCTGGTCGTGGTGGTGGCCCGGTTCGTCTGGGTCTATCCGGCCACCTTCCTGCCCCGGCTGCTGTCGGAGCGCGTCAGGGAGCGTGAGGAGAACCCGACCTGGCGGGGCGCGATGGTCACCTCCTGGGCCGGCATGCGCGGTGTCGTCTCGCTGGCCATCGCCTTCGCCATCCCGTCGAGCATGCCCGACGGCCCCCGCAACCTGATCCTCTTCCTGACCTTCACCACGGTCATCGGCACGCTCGTCGTCCAGGGCGTGACGCTGCCGCCGCTGATCCGGCTGCTGAAGTTCCCCGGCCGCGACCGGCAGGCCGAGACGCTCGCCGAGGCCAATGCCCAGGCGCAGGCCTCACGGGCCGCCGAGGCCCGGCTCGACGAACTCCTCGCCGACGAGCGCAACGCCCTGCCGCCGCCGCTCGCCGACCGGCTGCGCATGGTCCTGGAGCGCCGCCGCAACGCCGTCTGGGAGCGGCTCGGCCAGGTCAACCCGATCACCGGCGAGTCCGTCGACGACACCTACCGCCGGCTGTCCCGCGAGATGATCAGCGCCGAACGCGAGGTCTTCGTCCGGCTCCGCGACCACCGCTACATCGACGACGAGATGCTGCGCGCCCTGCTGAGACGCCTGGACCTGGAAGAGGCGGCGGCCTTCCGGGAGGCCGGTTAGGCCGCCGGGCCGGCCGCCGGGGGCTCGGGGAAGGGCCGTCCGGTGACGACGGCGGCGATCGTCGTCCCGCGCGCGAAGGCGCCCTCGTCCGCGAGGGCGACCAGTCCGTACAGCAACTTGGCGACATACAGACGTTCCACGGGCAGTCCGTGCCGGTGCTCGAAGTCCTGTGCGAAGGCGTCGAGTTCCGCAGTCGTACGGGCGTAGCCGCCGCAGTGGAAGCGGTCGTCCAGGGACCAGGTGCCGGTACGGCCGCCGAAGGCACGTTCCTGCAGGGCCTGTACGTCGGCTTCGAGGAAGCCGCCCTTCAGTACGGGTATGCCGAGCGCGCGCCGGCCGTCCGCCAGTCCGGCGGCGAGGCCGGCCAGGGTGCCGCCGGTGCCGCAGGCGACCGCGACGACGTCGGCGCGGCCGTCCAGTTCCACGCCCAGGGCACGGCAGCCGCGCACGGCCTCGGCGTTGCTGCCGCCTTCGGGGACGACGTACGCGCCCTCGGCACCGGCCGCGCGCAGGATCGCAGCCAGGGTCTCCGGCTCGGTCTTGCGGCGGTACGTCGGTCTGTCGACGAAGTGCAGTCGCATCCCGTCGGCCGCGCACCGGGCGAGGGACGGGTTGAGGGGGCGGCCGGCCAGCTCCTGGCCGCGGACCACGCCCGTGGTCGGCAGGCCCAGCAGGCGGCCGGCGGCCGCGGTGGCCCGCAGATGGTTGGAGTAGGCCCCGCCGAAGGTGAGCAGGGGCCTGTCCTGTGCCGCCGCGATGTTCGGCACCAGCTTGCGCCACTTGTTGCCGACCAGCTCCGGGTGGATGAGGTCGTCCCGCTTGAGCAGCAGCCGCAGCCGGTGCCGCTCGAACCGGTCGTCCCGCACCTCGTGGAGGGGTGAGGGGAGCCGAGGGGCGAGAGGATCCGTGCTGGTCACGGCTTCATTGTCACCCGGCAGGGGGCCGGGCGCGGCCCTGCGGCCGCACGGGCGCCCCGGGCGGCCGGTGCCCGGCAGCGCTAGCCCTTCAGCCGTTCGGCGACCCGGTCCCTGAGCCACGGCATCGTGAAGCCCCGGGGGTCCACCTTGCCCGGCTGCCACTCCAGGTGGCCGATGACCGACCGCTGCGTCCAGTCGTGGTGGCGGCACAGCGCGGCGGCGACCCGCTCGACGGCCGCCAGCTGCTCGTCCGGCCACGGGTCCTCCCCGTCGCCGAGGTTCTCGCACTCGAAGCCGTAGAAGTGCCGGTTGCCGTCGGTGTTCGCCTCGTTGTCCAGGGGCAGCCCCCGCTCGGCGATCACCGCGCGCAGCACCTCGTCGTCACCGAGGCCGGCGTGGTTGGCCCGGCCGTAGCCGACCAAGTGGACGCGGCCGTCCTTGGTGATCACGCCGTGGCACAGCGGTCCGGGCAGGTCGGGGGTGCCGTCCCGGCACAGCTCCACCGTCCGCTCGCTGCCGCTGGTCACCGTGTGGTGGATCATCACGCCGTGGACGGGACCCCAGGGGCCCTTGTGATTGCGGTTGTGATGCTCCCAGTCGCCGACCTCGACGACCGTGACGCCCTCCGCCCGAAGCGCGTCCAGAAATGCGCTCGCCGACATGGGTGGGGCCATGTCCGACTCCTTCGTGCCGTGCCCGTACGGCCGCCGGTCGCGGCCGAGTGTCCAGCCTGCTTCTACCGATACCGGACGTACGGGCACACATCGTTCGTACGCTGTGCGAGCCGATCCGGACACTCGCCCCATGCGTCACGTCCTGGGCAGAGTCCCTCTTTGTGCCCAGTAATCAGATGATCCATTCCCGCTCTTTCGGGTAATGGCGCAGGCACGTTCCGTGCTGGAAGGCTCGGGTGCGAGACCGGTGCCCGGTGCGGTTCGGCACCGGGCATACATGGGAGGGCATTTCTCTATGTCGGTAGGCGAAGAGGTCCGCACGGATCAGGGCAAGCCGCAGCAGTCCCTCGGGACGGCGGCAGCGCGGAACCTGGCCACCACCACCAAGTCCGTTCCACAGATGCAGGAGATCAGCTCCCGGTGGCTGCTCCGCACGCTTCCCTGGGTCGACCTCCAGGGCGGTACCTACCGGGTGAACAGGCGGCTGACCTACGCCGTCGGGGACGGCCGCATCACCTTTGTGAAGACCGGTGACCAGGTGGAGGTCATCCCGGCCGAACTGGGCGAGCTGCCGGCTCTGCGGTCCTACGAGGACGAGGAGGTGCTGGCGGAGCTGGCCCGGCGCTGCCGCCAGCGCGACTTCGCGCCCGGCGACGTCATCGCCGACTTCGGCAACCAGACGAACGAGGTCTATCTGCTCGCCCACGGCCGGGTGGAGAAGATCGGTACGGGCCCCTACGGCGACGACGCCGTCCTCGGAGTCCTCGCCGACGGCGCCTACTTCGGCGACCAGGCGCTGCTCGACCCCGAGGCCATCTGGGAGTACACCGTCCGCGCGGACACCGCGACCACGGCGCTGATCCTCACCCGCCAGGACTTCGAGCAGGTCGCGGAGCGCTCCGACTCGCTGCGCGCCCACCTCGAACAGCTCCGCGCCGTCCCCGACCAGCGGACCAACAAGTACGGCGAGAAGGAAGTCGAGCTGGCGGCCGGCCACTCCGGCGAGCCCGACATCCCGCACACCTTCGTGGACTACGAGGCGCGGCCCCGCGAGTACGAACTGAGCATCGCCCAGACGGTGCTGCGCATCCACTCGCGCGTGGCCGACCTCTACAACCAGCCGATGAACCAGACCGAGCAGCAGCTGCGGCTCACGGTCGAGGCGCTGAAGGAGCGCCAGGAGCACGAGCTGGTCAACAACCCGGAGTTCGGCCTGCTCAGCAACTGCGAGTACGACCAGCGGATCCAGCCGCACGACGGCGTGCCGAGCCCCGACGACCTGGACGAGCTGCTCAGCCGCCGCCGGGGCACCAAGCTGCTGCTGGCCCACCCGCGCGCCATCGCCGCGATCGGCCGCGAGCTGAACAAGCGCGGGCTGGTCCCGGAGACGATCGACATCGCGGGCAACCGCATCCCCACCTGGCGCGGGGTGCCCATCTACCCGTGCAACAAGATCCCGATCAGCGAGGCCCGTACGACCTCCATCCTCGCCATGCGTACCGGCGAGTCCGAGCAGGGCGTCATCGGCCTGAGGCAGTCCGGCATCCCGGACGAGATCGAGCCGAGCCTGTCCGTCCGCTTCATGGGCATCAACGAACAGGCCATCATCAACTACCTGGTGACGGCGTACTACTCGGCCGCCGTTCTGGTGCCCGACGCGCTGGGTGTGCTGGAGAACGTCGAGATCGGCCGGTGGAGGTGACGTTTCCGCACGTCGCGGCCGTGTCTCCGTCCGCCGGTGCGGGTAGGCCCTCGGGGTACGCGTCCGGCCGGACCGGTGACGCCGGCCCTCGCGGACGCGGCGAGGGGGAGGCATGGCCGAGTTCATGACGGAGACCGAAGAGCGTTCTCCCGGTGTGCCGCGGACCGGCACGGCGGGGGAACCACCGGAGAGGGCCGGGGACGCCGCCACCGGTCCGCTCGACGGGCAGGAGGCGGCGGCACAGCTGGCACGGACCCGGACCCTGGTCGACCCGGAACTGCGCGCGGCCATCGAGTCGCTGCCCGGCGCCATGCGCCGGGTCGGGCTCTACCACTTCGGCTGGCAGCAGGCCGACGGCACACCGGCGGCGGACAACGCGGGCAAGGCGATCAGGCCCGCGCTCGTGCTGGCGGCGGCGACCGCGCTCGGCGGTCCCGCGGCCCGGGCGGCGGCCGTCCGGGCCGCGGCGGCGGTCGAACTGGTCCACAACTTCACCTTGCTGCACGACGACGTGATGGACCGGGACACCACCCGCCGGCACCGGCCGACGGCCTGGACCGTGTTCGGCGACGCCGACGCGATCCTCGCCGGGGACGCCATCCAGGCGCTGGCCCTCCGGCTGCTCGCCGAGGATCCGCACCCGGCCTCCGTCCCGGCCGTGGCCCGGCTCGCGGCCTGTGTCGTGGAGCTGTGCGAGGGCCAGCACACCGACACCGACATGGAACGGCGTGCGCCGGAGGCGGTCACCCTGGACGAGGTGCTGGTCATGGCCGAGGCCAAGACCGGCGCCCTGCTGGGCTGCGCCTGCGCCATCGGCGGGCTGTACGCGGGGGTGGACGCGGAGGCGGTGGCCGCGCTGGACGGCTTCGGCCGGCAGGCCGGGCTCGCCTTCCAGCTGATCGACGACGTCATCGGCATATGGGGAGATCCGCGGCACACCGGCAAGCCGGCCGGCGCGGATCTCGTCGCCCGCAAGAAGTCCCTGCCGGTGGTGGCGGCGCTCGCCTCCGGCACCCCGGCGGCGGCCGAACTCGCCGCGCTGTACGGCAAGCCGTATGCCGAGGGCGAGGCGGAGGCCGGGGAGATCGCGCGTACGGCGCTCGCGGTGGAGCGGGCCGGCGGCCGGGACTGGGCGCAGGCCGAGGCGGCCGACCGGATGGCACGGGCCGTGCAGGAGCTGGCCCGTGCGGTTCCCGAGCCCGAGGCGGCGGGCGGACTGCTGTCGCTCGCCGAGTTCGTGACCCGGCGCACCAGCTGAGGGCCGCCGGTTCCGGCGGCTGAGAGGAACCCGGAGTTCCCGGACCCGTGCGGCTCCTGACCCCGCGCGGTCATCCGGGACTCCGGTCAGGAGGCCCCGCACATCCCCACAGTGTGCGGGGCCTCCGCGCTGTCCGCACCCGTGTCCCGACCCTCCCTCCGCATCCGTATCCCCAATTCACTTGCACCACGACACTTGGAGTACTACAAATGAACCACTACAGACGGAGCGGTTCGGTGGGGGGACACCCGGCCGCCCGCCACCTCGACGAAAAGAGTCCGGTTTGCGCAAGCTCACGTACTTCATCGCCTGCTCGCTCGACGGCCTCATCGGTGACGAGCACGGCGACGCCTCCGCGATGCACCGCTTCATGGACGAGGAGTACTCCGCCTTCCTCGCGGCGGAGTTCCCGGAGACGCTGCCCACCCACTTCCGCCGGGCGCTCGGCATCGACCATCTGGAGAACAAGCGGTTCGACACGCTCATCCAGGGCCGGGTCAGCTACGAGCTCGCCCTCAAGGAAGGCATCACCAGCCCCTACGGCCACCTGCGCGAATATGTCGCCTCCCGGGGCCTCGGCGCCTCGCCCGACCCGAACGTCGAGGTCATCGCCGACGACCTGACCGGCCGGGTCCGCGCGCTGAAGGCGGAGGACGGCGGCCTCGACATCTACCTGTGCGGCGGTTCGCGGCTCGCCGGAGCGCTGCTCGACGAGATCGACGAACTCGTCATCAAGACCTACCCGCTCGTCTACGGCAAGGGCATGCCGATGTTCGGCACCGGCCTCGACCCCAAGGAGTTCACCCTGGACTCCGTGCGCGCCTTCGGCAACGGCGTGCTGGTGCGGTCCTACGGCAGGAAGCGCTGACGGCACCGCCGCTCTACCCTGGGGGCATGGGCAGCGAACGATCCGTCTGTCCCGTCTGCGGACAGGCCGTCGAAACGGTCGTCAAGCGACACAAGACCCTGGGCGCCTGGGTGCCGGTCTGGGGCCCGGGACCGTGCCACAACCCCAGCTGCAAGGCTCGCGCCGACATCGGCCGGTCCGCGGACTCCCGCCGGTCTGTGAACCCCGGCCGTCGGTCCGGCGAGGCCGGGCGGTCCGTCGGCGGAGCGGCCCGGACGGGTGACGGCGGCCCGGAGGACCCCTCGGCGACCGGCGCCGGGGACGGCGCCGGCTGAACAGCGCAGCGGCCGGGGGACGCCGTAGCGTGTACGCATGCCGAAGCTTCCGTACATCCTGCACATCACCGAGCGCTCGCTGTGGGAGGCGGCGCGCGAGCGCGGTGCCTATGAGATGTCCACCCGGGGCCGCACCCTCCAGGAGGAGGGCTTCCTCCACTTCTCCACCCGGGCGCAGCTCCCGCGCATCGCGGACCTCCTCTACGGCGGATACGACGGCCCGGACCAGCTGGTCGTCCTGGTCGTGGACCCGGCCCTGGTCGGGGTGCCGGTGCGGTACGAGTCCGTCGAACCCGGCGGGGAGGAGTTCCCGCATGTGTACGGTCCCCTGCCGGTCGAGGCCGTGGTGGAGGTGGAGCCCTGGGGGTGAGGCGGCCTGGCACGGCCCACCCGGTGCCTGCTGTCGTGCCTACCCGGCGGCGGTCCGCCGGCCGTCGGCCGGCAGTCCGCCCGTCTCCGGGTCGCGGCCGGTCAGGCAGTACGTGCCGCCGGCCGGGTCGCGCAGCACCGTCCAGTGGGCGCCCTCGCTGACCGGGACGGCACCCAGCTCCTCGTGGCGCGCGCGGACGGCGGCGATGTCGGCGCAGGCCAGGTCGAGGTGAGCGGAGGCCGGGCGCTCCTCGTCCAGCCGCTGGAGGAGCAGCCGGAAGGGGAGACCCGCCGGCGGCGGCAGCACGGTGAACTCCGGCCGGGATCCCGCTCGTGGCTCCCACCCGGTCAGCCCGGCCCAGAACGCGGACTCGGCGGCGTACCGGGACGGCGGGATGTCGAGGCACACCTGGTCGAGACGGGAGCCGGACACCACCGGCGGCCGTACCGTCTCCCCGTCCCAGGGCACGGCGCAGAACAACTGGCCTGCGGGGGAGCGCAGTACGGCCCAGTCGCCGTGGTCCGCCACGAGGGCGGCACCGAGCCGGCGGGCGAGCGCGGTCAGCCCCGGTACGTCATCGGTGCACAGGTCGACGTGCGCGCCGCCGTTCCCCTCGGCCACGCCCTGGAGCTTCCCGCTCGGGTCCGCGCCCTCGGGCAGCAGGGTCACGAACTCGCCGTCCTCGCCGCGGAACGCGGACAGCCGGGTACCGGTGACCGCGGTCCAGAAGGCGCACGCGTCGGCGAGGCGCGCGAGGGGGCGGTCGGCGAAGGCGTAGGTCCAGCGGATCGTCATGCGGGGAGTGTAGGCAGCCGGGTGTGAGGGGTGCGATGGCCGAAAGGGGGTGCGGCGCGTGCGAGTTCAGCCCGCGGGGCGTTCGAGGAAGCGCAGCTGGTTGCCCGCCGGGTCCCGGAAGGCGCAGTCGCGCACCCCGTACGGCTGGTCCGTCGGCTCCTGCAGCACATCGGCGCCGGCCTCCCGCACCCGCGCGTACAGCGCGTCGCAGTCCGGGGTCGTGAAGATGACCCCGCGCAGCAGGCCCTTGGCCAGGAGTTCGTTGAGCGCCTGCTTGTCCGCGGGGGAGGCGTCCGGGCTGGCGTCCGGCGGCTCCAGGACGATCTCCACGTCCGGCTGGAGCGGGGAGCCCAGCGTCACCCAGCGCATCCCCTCGAAGCCCACGTCGTTGCGGATCTCCAGGCCGAGCACATCGCGGTAGAAGGCGATGGCCTTGTCATGGTCGTCCACAGCGATGAAACATTGCGCGAGTTTCACGTCCATGGACTCACCCTAGAACCGACCGCCGCGGCACGCCTCAGTACGGGCGGCGCCGGGGCCGGCTCAGCCTGCGGGCCACGCAGGGCGGGATCACCGCGCTCTCCTCGTGGTCGCGGGCGCGATAGGCGCTCGGCGTCTCGCCGACCAGCTCGGTGAACCGGGAGCTGAAGGAGCCGAGCGAGGTGCAGCCGACGGCGAGGCACACCTCGGTCACGGTGAGATCCCCCTGGCGCAGCAGCGCCTTGGCCCGCTCGATCCGGCGGGTCATCAGGTAGCTGTACGGCGTCTCGCCGAACGCCTTGCGGAAGCTGCGCTGGAAGTGGCCGGCGGACATCAGGGCGTCCCGGGCCAGGACGGTCATGTCGAGCGGTTCGGCGTACTCGCGGTCCATACGATCGCGTACGCGCCGCAGCCGTCGCAGGTCCTCCAGGGCGGTCACCCGCTCAGCTTCGCACAGGACCGCACAACAGGGTCCCGCGAGTGCGGCGGAGCGTTTCCCTCCAGTTGTCCGCGCATTCGTCTGCCCTTGATTGTCTTGAGGGATGGACCACATCACGTTCCTCGTGGCGGTCGTCATCGTCACGGCACTGGCGTTCGACTTCACGAACGGGTTCCACGACACCGCGAACGCGATGGCCACTTCCATCGCCACCGGTGCGCTCAAACCCAGGACCGCGGTCCTGATCAGCGGGGTCCTCAACATCGGCGGTGCCTTCCTGTCCACCGAGGTGGCCAGGACGATCTCCGGCGGGATCGTGGACGACGCCCTGGTGACCCCCGGGATGATCTTCGCGGGACTGGTCGGCGCGATCCTGTGGAACCTGCTGACCTGGCTCGCCGGGCTTCCCTCCAGCTCCTCGCACGCCCTGTTCGGCGGCCTGATCGGTGCTGTCTGGGTCGGTGCGGGCTCCGGCGCCGTGCACTTCGACAAGGTGGTCGAGAAGGTGCTGATCCCGGCCGTGGCCTCGCCGGTGGTGGCCGGGGTCGCGGCCCTGCTCGCCACCTACCTCGCCTACCGGCTCACCGCGCGCGCCCGTCAGGACGCGGTGACGAAGGGCTTCCGCCTCGGCCAGATCGCCTCCGCCTCCCTGGTCTCCCTCGCGCACGGCACCAACGACGCGCAGAAGACCATGGGCGTGATCACGCTGACCCTGATCTCGGCGGGCGCGCTCGGCCATGACGCGGGCCCGCCGGTCTGGGTGATCGCCTCGGCCGGCCTCGCGATCGGCCTCGGTACCTACCTGGGCGGCTGGCGGATCATCCGCACCATGGGCAAGGGCCTGACGGAGATCCAGTCGCCGCAGGGCTTCGCCGCCGAGACGGCCTCCACGGCCGTCATCCTCACCTCCGCCCACCTCGGCTTCGCGCTGTCCACCACGCAGGTCGCCTCGGGCAGCATCCTCGGCGCCGGTCTCGGGCGGCGGCTCGCCGAGGTCCGCTGGGGGGTGGCGGGCCGTATGGTGCTCGCCTGGCTGATCACGCTGCCCGCCGCCGCGCTGGTCGGCGGCCTCGCCGCGAGCGTGGTCAAGCACGGCGGGAACATCGGCACGGCCGTCATCGCCCTGGTGGCGCTGGCCGTCGCCGCGGCCATCTTCCTCCTGGCCCGGCGCAACCCGGTCCGCGCCGACAACGTCAACGACCACCACGAGGTCACTCTCCGCAACCCGGCCCCGACGCACGTCGGCAGGGCCGTCTGAACCCCGGGAGCCTTCATGCGTATCGACTGGTCCGCCCTCGGCCGCGTCGCGGCGGTCAGCCTCGGCGTCACGGTCGCCGTGGTCGTCGTCTTCACGCTCGGTGTGCTGGGTCTGTCCCGCGCCGAGGAAGCCGGGCACGGCGGATCCGTCGCCGGCCGGGCCCAGGCGGGGCTGTGCTTCCTGGCCTGCGCGGCGGTGGTGGCGTACGGAATCCATCTGATCGTGCCGCAGTTGCACTGAGGCCGCCGAAGGGGCGGAGCGGAGGGGACGAGTGGCACAGGCGGCTCCGGCGGATCGAGCCGCTGAAGCCGCAGAGCTGGATCAGGCGGACCGGCCGCCGGGTCGGGCAGGGGTACGTCCAGCACTACGACCAACACCTGCCGGCCGGCGGCGAGATCGTGCTGTCCGGCCGCTCCTGGTCCAAGCGCGCCGGTGTGGAGCGGGTGAGGTGAGAGCGGCCCGCCCGGTGTTCCGGACGGGCCGCTCTCCCGCGCCCTCCTCCCCGCTGCGCGAACCGCCGCGGGGAGGAGGGCAAGGGGCCTCGGGTCAGGCCTTCTTGGTCTCCCAGAAGATCTTGTCGATCTCGGCGATGAGCTCCAGCGCCTTCTCGCCCGACTTCGGGTCGGTCGACGCCTTGGCGGCCGAGAGGGCCTTCAGGGTGTCGTTGACCAGCTGGTGCAGCTGCGGGTACTTCTCGAAGTGCGGGGGCTTGAAGTAGTCGCTCCACAGAACGGAGACGTGGTGCTTCGCCAGCTCGGCGCGCTGCTCCTTGATGACAGTGGCGCGAGCCTGGAAGTGCGGGTCGTCGTTGGCGGCCATCTTCTCCTGCACGGCCTTCACCGACTCCGCCTCGATGCGGGCCTGGGCCGGGTCGTAGACGCCGCAGGGCAGGTCGCAGTGGGCACTGACCTTGACCTTGGGGGCAAACAGGCGGGAAAGCATGGAGCATTCCTTCCTCGTGATCGTCTTCTCAGGTGCGACATTACTCCCTGGGGAAGGCGTTTTCTCGGGTGCCCCCTAGGGCTTAGGACAAAAGCGCAGGGTCAGACTGAGACTGGTGGAGGAACGGACAGGGGAGGTGCCGGGATGCCGGAGCTGTCGCAGGAGACCGAACGGGGGAGGGCGGCCGCACCCTTCGGACTGGCCGAGGTGACCGGCCCGTCCATGGTGCCCACGCTGCACCACGGGGACCAGCTGGTCGTGCGGTACGGCGGCGCGGTCAGGCCCGGGGACGTCGTGGTCATGCGCCACCCGTTCCAGCAGGACCTGCTGGTCGTGAAGCGGGCCGTGGAGCGGCGCCAGGGCGGCTGGTGGGTCCTCGGGGACAATCCGTACGCGGGCGGGGACAGCACCGACTACGGGGTGGTGCCCGAGGAGCTGATCCTCGGGAAGGCGTGGCTCCGGTTCCGGCCGGCCGGCGCCGGTCAGCGTTCGCCGCTGGCGCTGCTGCGCTGGGCGCTCTCGGCGGCGAGGCCGCTGCTGTCGGACCGGTCGGCCTCCAGGCGCTTGCGGGCCCGGTAGGCGGCGACGTTGGCGCGGGTGGCGCAGCGGTCCGAGCAGTAGCGCCGGGATCGGTTGGTCGAGGTGTCCAGGTAGGCGTTGCGGCACGGTGACGCCTGGCACAGGCCGAGGCGGTCCACGCCGAACTCGGTGAGGTGGAAGGCCAGGCCCATCGCCGCGATCGCCGCGTAGCCGGCGGTGGCGTTGGAGGGGTGGTCGGCCAGGTGCATGTGCCACAGCGGGCGGCCGTCCTCGTCGCGGAAGTCGTGCCCGGAGATCTGCGGGCTGACCGGGAACTCCATCAGGAGTGAGTTCAGCAGGTCGACGGCGAGCGTCTCGTCGCCCGAGTCGGCGGCCTCGAAGACGCCGCGCAGCCGGGCCCGGACCGAGCGGAAGCGGGTGACATCGCCGTCGGTGGCGCGGCGGGCCGCCGACGCGTTGACGCCGAAGAGCTCGCGGACGGCCTCGACCGTGGTCAGGGTGTCCTTGCCCCGGGCCGGCTCCTCGCTGTTGACGAGACGCACGGCGTAATCCGAGTAATAGGCCAGTTCCACTTGTAGTCCTTACGGAGGCGCTTTATCGTCATGTCTGCGGTCGGGTAACAGCCGGTCGTGCTTCCAGGGTATTACGCAAGCCGAGGGGAAATGGGGCGCCATGACCACGAGTGCCGGAACCGACTGGATGGCCTGGCAGGAGAGCTGGGACCGGCAGCAGGAGTGGTACATGCCGGACCGCGAGGAACGCTTCCGGATCATGCTCGACATGGTCGAGGCGCTCGTCGGCACCGCCCCGCGCGTGCTCGACCTCGCCTGCGGCACCGGCAGCATCACCGCCCGGCTGCTGAGCCGCTTCCCCGAGGCCACCAGCACCGGCGTCGACCTCGACCCGGCGCTGCTCGCCATCGCGCACGGCACCTTCGAGGGCGACGACCGCGTCACCCTCGTCACCGCCGACCTCAAGGACCCCGACTGGCCGGCCCTGCTGCCGTACGACTCCTACGACGCGGTCCTGACCGCCACGGCCCTGCACTGGCTGCACAGCGCACCCCTCGCGGCCCTCTACGGTCAGGTCGCGGAGCTGGTCCGCGACGGCGGTGTCTTCATGAACGCGGACCACATGATCGACGACACCACGCCCCGGATCAACGCCGCCGAGCGCGCCCAGCGGCACGCCCGTATGGATCAGGCCAAGCGGGACGGCGCCCTCGACTGGGCGCAGTGGTGGCAGCTCGCGGCCGCTGATCCGGCCCTCGCCGGGCCGACCGCCCGCCGCTTCGAGATCTACGGCGAGCACGCCGACGGGGACATGCCGTCGCCGGCCTGGCATGCCGGGGCACTGCGCGAGAAGGGATTCGCCGAGGTCAGGGCGGTGTGGGCGTCGCCGTCGGACACGCTGCTGCTCGCGGTGAAGTAGGCACGCCGGACCCGCGGCAGGCCGAAGGGGCGGTACGGAAGATCCGTACCGCCCCTTCGGCGGTGCAGCGTCAGCGCGTCCGGGACCGGAGCGTCAGAGCACCTTGGACAGGAACGACTGGGTCCGCTCGTGCTGCGGGTTCGTCAGGACGTCCCTCGGGTGGCCGGATTCGACCACCACACCGTCGTCCATGAAGACCAGGCTGTCGCCCACCTCGCGGGCGAAGCCCATCTCGTGGGTGACGACGACCATGGTCATGCCGGACTCGGCGAGGTCGCGCATGACGTCCAGGACGTCACCGACCAGCTCCGGGTCCAGGGCCGAGGTCGGCTCGTCGAACAGCATCAGCTTCGGGTCCATGGCCAGCGCCCGGGCGATCGCCACGCGCTGCTGCTGGCCGCCGGAGAGCTGGGAGGGATAGTGCCCGGCCCGGTCGGCCAGGCCCACCCGCTCCAGCAGCTGTCCGGCGCGCTCCTTGGCCTGGGCCCGGCTCACGCCCCGCACCTGCACCGGCGCCTCCATGACGTTCTCCAGGGCCGTCATGTGCGGGAACAGGTTGAAGCGCTGGAAGACCATGCCGATGTCCCGGCGCTTGAGCGCGACCTCGCTGTCCTTCAGCTCGTACAGCTTGTCGCCCTTCTGGCGGTAGCCGACCAGCTCGCCGTCGACGTACAGCCGCCCGGCGTTGATCTTCTCCAGGTGGTTGATGCACCGCAGGAAGGTCGACTTGCCGGAACCGGAGGGGCCGATGAGGCAGAACACCTCGCCCGGCTTCACCTCCAGGTCGATGCCCTTCAGCACCTCGACATGGCCGAAGGACTTGTGCACGCCCTGCGCCTTGACCATCGGGACCGTCCGCTCCGGCGCGGCGTCCTGCGTTTTGCTCAGCTTGTCGGTCATGCGCCCACGGCTCCCTTCGGGCGGCCCAGCGACAGCATGTTCGCCTTCACCTTCTGCCACGGTGTGGCCGGCAGCTGGCGGCTGGAGCCGCGGGCGTAGTAACGCTCGATGTAGTACTGGCCCACGCTCAGCACCGAGGTCATGATCAGGTACCAGGCGGCGGCGAGGAAGTACATCTCCACCGGGGCGCCGGAGTTCTGGCCGATGTCCTGGGCGTAGCGGAACAGCTCGGGATACTGGACGGCCGCCACGAGCGAGGTCGTCTTCAGCATGTTGATCACTTCGTTGCCCGTGGGCGGCACGATCACCCGCATCGCCTGCGGAATGATCACCCGGCGCAGCGTCTTGCTGTGGCTCATGCCGAGGGCGTGCGACGCCTCGGTCTGGCCCTCGTCCACCGCGAGCAGGCCCGCCCGGCAGATCTCGGCCATGTACGCCGCCTCGTTCAGGCCCAGGCCGAGCAACGCCGTCAGCAGCGGCGTCATGAAGTTCGACCAGTAGTCCTTGTAGAACGGCATCAGGTTGATGTACTCGAAGACCAGGCCCAGGTTGAACCAGAGGAACAGCTGGACCAGGACTGGGGTGCCGCGGAAGAACCAGATGTAGAACCAGGCGATCGACGAGGTCACCGGGTTCTTCGACAGCCGCATCACCGCGAGCACGATGCCGCCGACGATGCCGATCAGCATCGACAGGACCGTCAGCAGGAGGGTCTTGCTGACGCCGGTCAGGATCCGGTCGTCGAAGAAGTAGTCGGGAACCGCCTGCCAGTTGATCCTGCCCTGGCCGAACGCGTAGACGATCGCGACGAGGAGGGCGATCGCGATGACGGCGGAAACGTATCGTCCGTAGTGCCGGACCGGGATGGCCTTGATGGCCTCGGCGCCGGCCGGGGGCGTGTCCTTCGGCCCCGCCGTCTTGTCGATGTCAGTCACGGGTACTGCCTCTCAGTGGCCGCTGCAGCCGGTCGCGGGTCACTTGCCGCCGTTGATCGCGGACACCTTGACGGCGCCGTCCTGGGCGCCCCACTTCTCGAGGATCTTCTCGTACTCGCCGCTCTGGATCACCGCGTCCAGCGCGGCCTTGAGCGCGTCCCGCAGCTGGGCGTCGTCCTTGGCGACCGCGATGCCGTACGGGGCGGCCTCGACCTGGTCGCCGACGATCTGGAAGTCCTTGCCGCCGCCGGAGGTCTTCACCGCGTACGCGGCGACCGGGAAGTCGGAGGAGGCCGCGTCCACACCGCCCGAGCGGAGGCGGGTCTGGGACTGCTGGTCGTCGTCGAAGGCCTCGATGGCGAGCTTCTTGCCGCCCGGACACTTCTTGGCCTCCTGCTTGGCCAGGTCCTCCGAGACGGTGCCGCGCTCCACGGCGAGCTTCTTCCCGCACAGGTCCGACCAGCTGGTGATGCCCTCGGTGTCGCCCTTGCGCGTATAGATCGAGACACCGGCGGTCAGGTAGTCGACGAAGTCGACGCCCTCGCCGACCTTCTTGCCCGTGTCGGGGTCGACGCCCTCCTGGCGGTTCTTGTTGTCCGTCATCGCCGACATCGCGATGTCGTAGCGGCCCGAGCGCAGGCCCGTGAGCAGGGCGTCGAAGGTGCCGTTCTCGAACTCGAACGTCACCCCGAGCTGCTTGCCCATGGCCGCGGCGAGGTCCGGGTCCAGGCCGACGGCCTTGCCGGAGCCGTCCTTGAACTCCACCGGGGCGTACGCGATGTCCGAGCCGACCTTGATCTTGCCCTTGCTGCGGATGTCCTGGGGGAGCTTGTCGGCGAGCGGGGCGCTGCTGACGGACGCGCCGCCGGAGTCCTTGTTCTTGTCCTTGGTCTGGTCACCGCAGCCGGTGAGCAGCAGCGCGCCTGCGACCGCGATCGCACCGACCGCGGCCAGAGGGGAGCGCGCGGCGGTGGTACGAGGGGTGGAGCTTGCGGTCATCGTGGTTCCTCCGGCGGATGGGAAGAGGTGCCGATGGGTCGACGGAAACACACACCTTCGGGTGTCGCGACCTCGTGGGTTTACGGCATCTTGCCATTCGGACTACGCCATTCAGGGGCGTCGCAATGTCAAAATCGGATAACGGGTGGCCCCCGAACCGCATCGAGTCGGTACATCCTTGGTCCATAGCCGCCGAACTATCTTCGGGAATCCAGCACTCCGGCCGGAAAATCTTTCGCGTGTCTCACGATGCGGTCAGCCGCACGTGCGCGTTTTCGCGCCATTCCGGCTCCGTCGGACGCGTGTCACCTCCGCGTCGCCTCCCGGTTCCGCGATGTGACCTTGCGCCTATTGGACTCGTCGCGGGCACCGTCCGTCCGGTAAGAAGGTTCTTTACACCCCTCATCCGGGGCTCAGGGCACGTGTGCGGCGTGCCCGTCGCGTATGAGCTCGTACGTATCCGCAATCGAGCCGTACGCGGTGCCCGCCCACCCCTCACCAGGAGTGGTCGACCCTCAAACCATGTATAGCTAAGGGGTAAGACAAAGTGGCAGCGGAGATCGTCAATCCTCGCAGCGACGGCGGTACGGACCAGGACGGAGGGGCCGAGCCCCTCGATTCCTTCGATCCGGCGTTCGCGTTGCACCGTGGCGGCAAGATGGCTGTGCAAGCCACCGTGCCGGTCCGCGACAAGGACGACCTTTCCCTCGCGTACACGCCCGGCGTCGCGCGCGTGTGCACCGCGATCGCGGAACAGCCGGAGCTGGTCAACGACTACACGTGGAAGTCCAACGTGGTCGCCGTCGTGACCGACGGAACGGCCGTGCTCGGGCTCGGGGACATCGGTCCCCAGGCCTCCCTCCCGGTGATGGAGGGCAAAGCGATCCTGTTCAAGCAGTTCGGCGGCGTCGACGCGGTCCCGATCGCCCTCGACTGCACCGACGTGGACGACATCATCGAGACCGTCGTCCGGCTCGCTCCCTCGTTCGGCGGAGTGAACCTGGAGGACATCTCGGCGCCCCGGTGCTTCGAGATCGAGCGCCGCCTCCAGGAGCGCCTCGACATCCCGGTCTTCCACGACGACCAGCACGGTACGGCCGTCGTGACGCTCGCGGCGCTGCGGAACGCGGCGCGGCTGAGCGGGCGCGAGATCGGGCAGCTGCGGGCCGTCATCTCGGGCGCCGGCGCTGCCGGTGTCGCCATCGCCAAGATGCTGGTCGAGGCCGGCATCGGGGATGTCGCGGTGGCGGACCGCCGGGGCGTCGTGTCGGCCGACCGGACGGACCTGACCCCGGTCAAGCGCGAGGTCGCCGGCTTCACGAACAAGGCCGGCCTCAGCGGTTCGCTGGAGGACGCCCTCGCGGGCGCGGACGTCTTCATCGGCGTCTCCGGCGGTACGGTCGCGGAGGAGGCCGTCGCCTCGATGGCCGAGGGCGCCTTCGTGTTCGCGATGGCCAACCCGAACCCCGAGGTGCACCCGGACGTCGCGCACAAGTACGCGGCGGTCGTGGCCACCGGGCGTTCGGACTTCCCGAACCAGATCAACAACGTGCTGGCCTTCCCCGGGATCTTCGCGGGCGCGCTCCAGGTGCGGGCCACGCGGATCACGGAGGGGATGAAGATCGCCGCCGCGGAGGCGCTGGCCGCCGTGGTCGGGGACGACCTCGCCGCCGACTACGTCATTCCGTCGCCGTTCGACGAGCGGGTCGCTCCCGCCGTGACCGCCGCGGTCGCGGCCGCCGCTCGCGCCGCGGGCGTCGCGCGTCGCTGACGTTGCGCCGAATGGCCCCGCCCGTCCGGGCGGGGCCTTTTCGCTTTTGTGTCCGCCGGACGGGCGACGGCGGGATGCTCCCCGGGGCGTGGGCACGGGGCTGTGCCGCGGGGACGGCCGCCGCCGTGGTGCGCAAGAGGGCATGTGTCACAGGCGGGCCTGGTTCCGCAGGCCGCGCCGCGCACCTAGGGTCGGCTGCATGTTCGCCGTCTACGCCGCCCGAATCGACCGCGACCAGCCGCTCACCGGCCTTGAGTTGGGGGAGCGTCCGGCTCCCGAGGCCCGTCCCGGCTGGAGCACCATCACCGTGCGGGCCGCCTCCCTCAACCATCATGACCTCTGGTCCCTGCGGGGCGTCGGCCTGCCGGAGGACCGGCTGCCGATGATCCTCGGCTGCGACGCCGCCGGCGTCGACGCCGACGGCAACGAGGTCGTCCTGCACTCCGTCATCGGCCAGTCCGGCCACGGTGTCGGCCCCGACGAGCCGCGCTCCATCCTCACCGAGCGCTACCAGGGCACGTTCGCCGAACAGGTCGCGGTGCCGTCCTGGAACGTCCTGCCCAAGCCGAAGGGGCTGTCCTTCGCCGAGGCCGCCTGTCTGCCGACCGCCTGGCTGACGGCGTACCGCATGCTGTTCACCAATGCCGGGGTGCGCCCCGGTGACTCGGTCCTGGTGCAGGGCGCGGGCGGCGGTGTCGCCACGGCCGCGATCATTCTCGGCAAGGCCGCCGGGCTGCGGGTCTTCGCCAGCAGCCGGGACGAGGCGAAGCGGAAGCGGGCCGTGGAGCTGGGGGCGGTCGAGGCGGTGGAGCCGGGGGCCCGGCTGCCGCAGCGGGTGGACGCCGTCATCGAGACCGTGGGCGCCGCCACCTGGTCCCACTCGGTGAAGTCGCTGCGGCCCGGCGGCACGCTCGTCATCTCCGGTGCCACCAGCGGGGACCGGCCCTCGCATGCCGAGCTGACCCGGATCTTCTTCCTGGAGCTGAAGGTGGTCGGCTCCACCATGGGCACCAAGGACGAGCTGGAGGATCTGCTCTCCTTCTGCGCCGCGACCGGTGTGCGGCCCGTCATCGACGAGGTGCTGCCGCTGGACCGGGCCCGCGAGGGCTTCGAGCGGCTCGCGTCCGGGGAGCAGTTCGGCAAGATCGTGCTCACCAACTCCTGAGGCTCGACGGGGTGGTGGGGCCGGAGGCGGGCCCGGGGTGCCGGGCCCGCCTTTCGCGCGGCGGGGTTGTCAACTTCGGTTGACGTGTAGGGGATGTCAACTTAGTTTGACGTCATGAGTGAGGCAACGGATCTCGCCGAGCGTGCCGGTGACCGTGATCCGCGGGTCGGTCTGCGGGCCGTGGCCGCGCTGCGCCGGCTGCTGGAGCAGCTGGAGGCGGTGCAGGTGCGCGGTGCGCGCGATCAGGGCTGGTCGTGGCAGGAGATCGCGGCGGAGCTGGGTGTCAGCAGGCAGGCCGTGCACAAGAAGTACGGGAGGCGTTGATGTTCGCGCGGTGTGCCGAGGACGCCCACGGGACTCCGCCCCGGACCCCGGGCCGTTGGCCCACCCCCCACCGCCCGGCGGGTTCGCCTGGAGGGTGACCCCCGTGGGCCCCGCCCCGCCCCCCGAGGCGGAGAGTGGCCCTCGTCCCGGAACCCGGCAGGATTGTCAGGGGTGGGGGGTGTGGAGTATCGCCGCGATGTGGGCCGCCGCCGTGGACAGATGGTGGCGGGCCTCGCTGAGCTGGGCGGGGGAGACGCCGCGGTCGCGGGCCGCGTCGCGGATGTCGTCGCGGAAGCGGTCCAGGAGGCGGTCCAGGTCACGGGCCGGGTCGCCGGCGGGGGCGTCGTGGGCCCAGGAGGGTTCGTACTCGGCGGGGAAGTCCTCCGTGGCGGCCGTGTAGTGCGGGTCCGCCGCGGGCGCCGGCGCGGGGCCGCCTTCGCCGGTGCGGCCGAAGCCCCACTCCCTGCCGAACTCCTTGCCGAAGTCCTTGCCGAACTCGCCGAACTCCTTGGCCAGTTCGGTCAGGCCCTCGCGGACGCCGGTCGGCCAGTCGCCGCGCGTGAAGTGGTCCTGCACGCGGTCCTGGACGTGCCGGGCGATGCGCTGCATCTCCTCCTGCGCCTGCGCCCGTGCCCGTGCCTGCGCCTCCTGGGCCTGGCGGCGGGCCCGCTGGGCCTCGTCGCGGGCCCGGCGGCTCTCGTCCTTGGCCCGCCGCGCCTGCTCCTTCCACTCCTGCTTGACCCGGCGCATCTCCTCCTTGGCGGCCTTCCACGCCTCCTTGTCGTTCACCCCGCCGTACTCCCCGGGGGGCGAGTCGGCCGCGGACGCCTTCGTGCCCCGGCGTGCCTCGGAAGCGGCGGCGCGCATCTCGCGGCGCAGATCGCCGGCCGCGCCGCGCACGTCGGCCCGGATCTCGGCGGCCAGTTCGGCCACCGACTCGCGGATCTCCAGCTCCAGGTCGGCCAGTTCACCGCTGCGGTCGGCCAGCTCGGCGCGGCCCGCGTCCGTGATGGCGTACACCTTGCGGCCGCCCTCGGTGGTGTGCCGGACCAGGCCCTCCGCCTCCAGCTTGGCCAGCCGCGGGTAGACCGTGCCGGCCGAGGGGGCGTAGAGGCCCTGGAAGCGTTCCTCCAGCAGTCTGATCACCTCGTAGCCGTGGCGCGGGGCCTCGTCCAGCAGCTTGAGCAGGTAGAGGCGGAGGCGGCCGTGGGCGAAGACGGGAGCCATGTCAGAGCACCTTCTTGTCGGTCGTGCCGTCGGCCGGGGCGCCGGTGGCGCCGGCGTCCTGGCCGGAGACGGAATTGTCTCCCGTGCCGGCCCGGGACGTGTCGGGGGTGTGCTCCTCCTCGTCCCGGGGCGGGCGGCGCAGCAGGGCGATCGAGCCGGAGACCGTGGTGGCGCGCAGCCTGCCCGTGCCCGCGCCGAGGCGGCCGGTGATCTTGTGGGCGCCCCACTGGCCGCGCACCCGCAGTCCGTCGAAGGCGTTGGAGATCGTGCCGCTCGCGGTGTTCGCCTCGACCTCCGCGTCCGCCGGGTGCGGCAGGCGGATGGCGATCTCGCCGGAGACGCTGGTGAGGCCGACGTCCGTGGGGCCCTCCGGGTCCAGGTCGACCATCATGGAGCCGCTGACGGTGTCCGCGCGGACGGACGGCCCGGAGCCCTCGACCACGGTCAGGTCGCCCGAGACCGAGTGGAACTTCAGATCGCCGGTGACCGCCTGGGCCTCCAGGCTCCCGGAGACAGTGTCCGCGCGGACCGGGCCCGAGACACCGACGAGGGTGGTGTCGCCGGTCACCCCCTTGATCACCGAAGGCCCGCGGATGCCGGAGACGACCGCGGCGGCGCCGACCACGCCCACCTCCACGCGGGTGTCGGCGGGGACCGCGAGGGAGACGACGACGCTGCGGCGCCAGCCCTTGTGGTCGAGCCACTTGAGGAAGCCCTTCCAGGGCAGGTCCTCATAGGCCACGGTGAGGGTGTCGCCGGTCTGGGTGACCACCAGGGGCGGGCCGTCGAGTTCCGAGACTTCCAGGCGGGCGGAACTCTCCTCCGTGCCCACGACGTTCACCGTGCCGTTGACGACGCGGACCCGGAGGTCGCGTACGGGGGTGTCGAAGGTCAGTTTCTGGGGTTCGGTGACGGACCACTCGGACATGGGACCTCCTCGGCCGCATACGGTCGCGACGCGCCATATCGCGTCCTCCCGCAAACACGATATATCGTGGATCCGGGAAGTCAAGACACTCTTTCGTGTGCGCATAGGCTGGTGGGGGTTGTCGGCAGGCTGGACGTATACGCAGGAGAGACGGGCCCTATGTACTTCACCGACCGCGGTATCGAGGAGTTGGAGAAGCGGCGTGGCGAGGAAGAGGTCACCTTCGAGTGGCTTGCCGAGCAGCTGCGTACGTTCGTGGATCTGAACCCGGACTTCGAGGTGCCCGTCGAGCGGCTGGCCACCTGGCTCGCCCGGCTCGACGACGACGAGGACGAGGAGTAGAGGAGTAGGCGAGGGGCGGAGGAGCAGGCGAGGGCGGCGAGCGGAGGGGGGCGGCCTCGCCGGCTCGTCGCTTTCCCTCCCCCTCTCCCTCCCCGGGAGTTAGCCTTCTCCTCCCATCGGCGAACGGGGGCGTCATGGCTGGCGGAGTCGCACGTGTACGTCTGGACGACGGGACCGTCGTCTGGGCCAGGATCAGCGCGGCCGACGAGGAGGCGCTGGACGAGGACGGCTATCGGGACACCGGGCTCGGCGACCGTGTCGTCGACATGGCGGAGGGGCTGGCCGGCACGGTCGGCGGTGTCGTGCGCTCCTTGCGCGCCGGTCTGGACGCGCCGACCCCGGTCGAGGTCTCCGTCAGCTTCGGAATCGAACTGACGGCGCAGTCCGGCAAGATCGTGAGCGCCATCGCGGAAGGCGGCGGCACCTCCTCCCTCAGCGTGTCCCTGACCTGGACCGAGCCGGCCGCGGTGGCGGGCGGCCCGGATCCCGCGCCGCCCGGCGGCGCCGCCGTACCGCCGCGTCCCCAGGCCCCCGGCGCCGTATGAGCGCCGTCGACGAGATGGTGCGCCCCTCCCTCGCGCGCATCGGCGCACCGGGTGACGGGTATGCAACGGACCGTGACCTGTACTGGGGGTCGGGGTTCTTCGTGGCCCCGGGCTGGCTGTTGACCTGCGCCCACGTCGTGGGGAAGGGGGGAGCCGCGGTGTGCCGAGGGGACAGCGCCCTGAGCGTGACCTGGGAGGAGCGCACCGCCGCCGGCGCCTGGGAGCCGCGCAGCGGCACCGGGACCGCCGCCGTCGTCGTGCCGCGGCCCGCCGGCGCGGGACCGGTCCGTGACCCCTGGCCCTTCCCCGACCTCGCGCTCGTCCGGGTCAGGGGCGCCGAGGACGTGCGCTGCCTGTGGCTCGGCGACCGGGAAGCGGGCCCGCGCACTCCGCTCGGGCTGTACGGCTGGTCGGTGCAGACCGGCGAACTGGGCATCCGGCACGGCAGCGCCGAACTCGCCGGATCCGACGCGCGCGCCCTGCTGCTCGCCGGCATCCTGCCGGTCGGCGGACTGTCCGGCGGGCCGGTGCTCGACCTGCGGCACGGGTCCGTCATCGGCGTCATCAAGGGCCGCCGCCGGGAGGAGGGTGTCGCCGTCCCGGTCACCGCGCTGTACGAACTGCTGGACGCGCGCGAGGCGCAACGCGTGGTGCGCGAGGTGCTGCGCGCGCACGACCTGCACCACGCGGGCCTCCCCGGCACCCCCTCGCCGTACCCCGACTGGACCGCCTTCCAGGCCGCCCTGCCCGGACAGGCGCCCGCCGTCTCCGGGATCACCGCCGAGCTGCGCACCCGCCTGTACGGCCATCTCGCCCACCTGCCGCCGCCGGCCGGGGCGGGCGAGGTCGTCCACCTCGTGGAGGACGTGAAGGCGCAGGTGCGCGGCGAGCGCCTGCGTTCGCTGGTGCTGCGGAACGTGCGGACCTGGCGCGAGGGCGCCGGGCTGCTGTACGGCCTGCGCACGCTGGAGCCGGGCGGCGGCGGCACGCTGGTCGACCTGGACGCCGTCCTGCTGTACGCGGCCCGGGTGGCCCGTACGGCAGCCCGGGAGCACGCCGGCGAGGTGGACGCGGAACGGCTGCGGGCGTTCACCGACTGGATCGCGGGGCAGGCCGCCGGGCACCGGCACTGGGCGGTCGGCGAGGCCATCCGCGCGCTGCTGGCCTCGGCCGGCGGACGGACCCCGCCGTTCGGCGGACCCGCCGGCGGCCTGCCCGGCGCCCCTCCCGACGGCCTGCCCGGCGGAGCGCCGGTGCCCAACGGCGCGGGCGCCGCCCCGCCACCGGCCGGGGCCGCGTGCGAGCACGCCGCCGCCGACGCGCCGTCCCCGGTCGGCCGCGTCAGCGCACCGTCGTACACCGAGCTCACCACGCCCGCCGGACCCGCCTCGGTCTCCGGACGCACCCTGCCCGCCCCCCGCGCCGTCCCCGCTCCCGAGGGGAGCCCCGCGGCGCGGCCGGCCGTCGCGCTCGCCTCCGACGCGCCCTCCGGCACCCGCACCGACGTCCTCGTGAAGGTCGGGCCGGCCACCTACGGCCGGCATCCCTGGAGCGTGCAGCTGCTCTACGACGGGCAGGACGTCACCCCCGTCGACGCGGACGACCGGGGCGTACGGGCCGAGGAGCTGGCCCGGGTGCTGCGCGAGCCGCTGGCCCGGGCGCTGAGCCAGGGCGACCACGGGGAGCACCTCGCCGCGATCGAGGTCTTCCTGCCCCGCAAGCTGTTCGACCTCCCGGTGGACGACTGGCAGTTGCTGGACGGCGAGGACACGGCCGGCGAGGGCGACGACGAGGACGACGACCTCGTGGACGAGCGGGCCCTGCCGCTCGGGATGCGGCGGACCGTCGTCGTCCGGGAGATCCGGCGCAACGGGCTGCCGCCCTCCCCGGAGTGGCGGCGGCGCTGGAAGGGCGCCCGGCAGGGACCCCTGGTGCCCGGGACGCTGCACGGCAGGCCCGCCGCCGAGGGGCATCCGCCGGGGGTCCCGGCCGGGGGCAAGTACCCGTACTACGGCGCCCTGTCGGCGATGGGTGATACCTCCGTGCCGGTCTACTGCGGTCCCGTCGGCAGCGGCGAGGGCTACGCGGCGATGCGTGACGCGCTGCGCTCCGGGCACTCGGTGGTGCTGTGGCGCCGCGACGGACATGACCATGACGAGTGCGGGGACTTCCAGCGGCAGGCCGCCGGTCTGCTGGGGCTCGCCGGGCACGCGGACGGGCTGCACGGCCCCGTCCGCGATCTGCGCATCCGCCTGGCCGACCCGGACACCGCCCGCGCGCACGGCCTGCGCGGGAAGGTCGCCGTGCTGATCGACCCGCCGGACCGGCCGCCCCGGGGCACGGAGACCATGCGGCCGCCGCCGCTGGCCGCGCCCGGCGGCTGACCCGCCGGTGGCCCGCCGCCCCCGGTGAACACCACGTCAACTCAGGTGAGTCGAGCGGGTGTTCACGAGGAGGCGAGAGGGGCACCGGACGCCGCGAACCCCGGCGGGCCCGGCCGGCGGGCGGTAGCCTCGTACGTCGGACGGCCGGGCCCGCTGCATGATCACCAGAGCCGGGAGGAGCCCGAGGTGAACGACTGGCGCATCTACCGCGGAGTGGGTCAGCCGCACGACGGCATGCGGCGGTTGCCGGCGCCGCCGCCCTGGCGTGACTTCGCCGCCTCCCGGGAGGACGCGGACGGCGGCACGGAGGACCCCAGCAGCGCCCGCAGGCTCGGGGTGCGCCGCCGGCTGGTCGAGAACTACGCGCCGCGCCCCGCCGAGGTGGACGCGGTCAACGCGGCCCTCTATCTGCGCCGGCCCCTGCTGGTGACGGGCAACCCGGGGACGGGCAAGTCGACCCTGGCCTACGCGGTCGCCCATGAACTCGGCCTGGGCAAGGTGCTGCGCTGGCCCGTCGTCAGCCGCACCACCCTCCAGGACGGCCTGTACCGGTACGACGCGATAGCCCGGCTCCAGGACGTCCAGCTGGAGCGTGCCCGCGGCGCCGACGGCGGTGCGGCCGCCACCGGGATCGGCTCCTACATCCGGCTCGGACCGCTCGGCACCGCGCTGCTGCCCGCCGAGCACCCCCGCGTGCTGCTCATCGACGAACTGGACAAGAGCGACCTCGACCTCCCCAACGACCTGCTGAACACCCTGGAGGAGGGCGAGTTCTCGATCCCCGAGCTGGAGCGGCTCGCGGACCGGGAACCCGTCGTGGAGGTGCTCACGCACGACGGCGACCGGGTCGCCGTGCACGGCGGGCGCATCGCGTGCGGCACGTTCCCGGTGATCGTGCTGACCTCCAACGGCGAACGCGACTTCCCCGCCCCGCTGCTGCGCCGCTGCGTCCAGCTGGAGCTCGACCCGCCCGGCGAGGAGCAGCTCACCGCGATGGTCGAGGCACACCTCGGCACGGACGGCGTCACCGCGGGCGCGGATCTGATCCGCAGGTTCCTGGAGCGCGAACCCGGCGAGGTGCTCGCCGCCGACCAGCTCCTGAACGCCCTGTTCCTCACCCAGCACGATCCGCACGCACAGGGCCTCACCCGGGAGCGGATCGCCGAGATGCTGATGCAACCGCTCGACCGTACGAGGTGAGAGGCGGATGCCGGGGATGCGCCTGGACGAGCTGATCGGCAAGCTGCGCCAGGGCGGGCTCCAGCCGACCGCCGAGGAGGTGGCGGACGCGCTCTGGCTGGCCCGCCGGCTGGGCGCGGCCCCGCCGGGCGACGGCGCGCAGCCGCCCGGCAGCCCCGCCCCCGGGGCCGGGCGGGGCGGCCCGGGCTCCCCGCCCGGCGCGGAGCGGACGGACGCCGAGCCCGGTGCCGCGGTCCCGGCCGGCCCCGGCACCCCGGCGCGGCCCCGCGCGCAGGCGCCCGCCCCGGCCGTCGCGCTGCACACCCCGGGCGGCGCCCCGCCGGGCGGCAGCGAGGCCGCCCCCGCCGCCTTCCCGGTCCGCGCCCCCGCGGCGGGCGCCCTGCCCGGACTGCTCGGCCTGCAGAAGGCGTTACGTCTCCTCGGCCGCTACCGCACGGCCTCCGTGCACGGCCGGGACGAGCGGATCGACGAGGCGGCCACCGCCGAACGGGCCGCCGCGAGCGGCATCCTCCTCCCGGTCACCCGGCCCGGCCGCCGCCGGCGCTGCGACGTCCAGCTGCTCATGGACACCGGGCCCGCCATGGCCGTCTGGGGCCGGCTCGTCGAGGAGCTGCGCCAGGCCTGCCAGCAGTCCGGCGCGTTCGCCTCCGTCCGCGTCCACCACCTGTACGCGGACGACTCCGGGACGCCCCTCGTCGGTACGACCGCCGGCCCCGGCCGGCACACCCGGCTGCGCCCCGCCGACGAGCTGCACGACCCCAGCGGGCGCCGGCTCACCTTCGTCATCAGCGACTGCGTGGGCCCTCTGTGGCAGAACGGCACGGCACAGCGCCTGCTGCACGGCTGGCCGCGCACCGCCCCGCTGGCCGTCGTGCAGCCGCTGCCGCCGCGGCTGTGGGGCCGCACCGCGCTGCCCGCCGAACCCGGACTGCTGATCCGTACCGGCGAGACGGGCGGGCGCCTCGACTTCCTGCCCGAGGACGAGCCGTGGGAGGAACCACCGCCGGGCGCCCGCCCCGTGCCGGTGCTCCAGCCCACCCCGGAGGCGTTCGAGACCTTCGCCCGGCTGCTCGCCGGCACCGGGCCCACCCGCGAGCACGCCTGGGCCGGCCTCGCCCACCCCGGTGCGGTGCCGAACGGCCCGGCCGCCGCCCCGCCGCGCGACGACGACGACGTGCTGCGCGCCTTCCGCGCCTCGGCCTCGCCCGGCGCCCTCTCGCTGGCCGTCTATCTCGCCGCGGCGCCCCTCACCCTGCCCGTGATGCAGCTGGTCCAGCGGGCCATGCTGCCCGACACCGGCCCCATGGAACTGGCCGAGGTGCTGCTCGGCGGACTGCTGCGGCAGCTGCCCGGCACCGAGGACGAGCCGTGCTTCGCCTACTCGCCGCGCATGCAGGACCTGCTCCTGCCCTCGACCAGGACACGGCCGGCCTGGTCCTCAAGCACTGCTCGGCCTACGTGGAACGGCACTTCGGCAAGGGCACCCGCAACTTCGCCGCCCTGGCCGCGGCCCGGCTCGCCGACCACGCCCCGGCCGCCGGCGCCGGGCGGCTCGCCGACGACGACGGCGGGGCCCGCGACGGCGGCGGGGTGCGGGCCGAGCTGTTCGCCCGCATCCCCGCGCGCGTGCTCCGCTTCTACCTGCCCGACCTGGTCACCCCCGACCCGCTGGCCGAGGCCGAGCGGCTGCTCGCCCGGTGGCAGCAGCTGGCCGACCCGGAGATGCTGCGCCGGGCCGGGGAACAGGCCCGCGTCGCCACGGCGGGCACCGGCACCGGGACCGCCCCCGACACCGGTCCGGGTCCCGCCGTACGGGCCCGCCTGGTCCTCGGCCGGGTGCTGCGCGCCGAGGCCGGTACGGCGGGCGCACGCGCGCAGGGGCGGCGTGCCGGGCTGCTGCGGGAAGCCGCGGCCGAACTCGACGCCGCCCACGCGGCGGCCCCCGCCGACAGCCGGGAGCGGGCCGAAGCGGCACTCGAACTGGCCGCCTGCCGACGGGAGATGTGGCTGCTGACGGCGGAGACGGCCCAGCTGACCGCGGCGCTGCGCACTCTGGACCCCGCCGTACCGCCCTGGCCCCGCGTCACCACGGCCGCCCGCACCTGGCACCCCGCCCCCGCCGGGCCCTGGGACGGCGGCGACGGCGGTACCGCGCCGCCCGTACGGGAGGACGGCGCCGACGGGACCGCCGCCGTGACCCGGGACGCGCCCTGGGAGGCGACGGCCCACCGGGCCCGGCTCCTGCTGCGCGGCCGGATCCTGCTCGACCTGCGGCACCCCGGCGCCGCCGTGCCCGAACTGCGCGAAGCCTGCGCGCTGTTGGCGCGGGAGCGGGCCTCGGACGCCGTACGCGGGCCCGCGCTGCTCGATCTCGCGCGGGCGCTGCGCGAGGCAGGCGCCGAGCACACCGAGACCCGGCGGGCGCTCCACGACGCCCGGCAGGCCGCCGGGGACGACCCCGGGCTGCTGCTGCCCTGCCTGGCCGCGCTGGCCGCGTTCCACGACGCGGCGGGCGAGACCGGGGAGGCCGACACGGCCTACGAGCGGGCCGCGCTGCTCGCCCCCGCCGACGGCCCGCTGCGCGTCCGGCTCCTCACCGCCTGGGGCGAGTCCCTGCTCAGGCGGGCCGCCGCCGGTGACGGCGCCGGCGTGGTCGACCGGGCCGAGTCCGTGCTGCGCGAGGCGCTGAAGTCGCTGCCCGCCCGGTCCGCGCACCGCGGCCGGCTCCAGGGCCTGGTCGGCAGCGCGCTCGCCCAGCGGTTCCGCCATCTCGGGTTCCTGCCCGACCTGTTCGAGAGCCGGCATCTGCTCGGCCAGGCGGTGCGCGCGGCGACCGACGCGGCCGTGCGGGCCGAGGTGTGGCTCCAGCTGGGCCGGGTGCGGCTGGAGGGCTGGTACCACGCGGGTGCCCCGATGCTGATGGAGGCGCTCCAGGCGTACGAGAACGCCGAGCGGGAGGCGGCGGCGGCCCACGGCGGCGACCCCGGCTCGGTGACGGCCGCCAGGGCCCGGCACGGCAGCGGCGCGGTGCTGGCGCTGATGGGACGGCCGAGCGCGGCACGCGGCGCGTTCCGGGCGGCCCGGGACCAGTGGCAGCGGCTCGTGGGCGCGCTGCGCGAGGTCGACTGGGCCGATGTCGAGCTGACCCGGAGTGCGGAGGGGGCGCGACCGCCGGCGGACGCCCGGTCGCTGCCCGAGCAGGCGTGGCGGGACACGGCCCCGCCCTGGTGGCCGTGGTCCGGGTACGGGACCGACGTGAGCGAACTTGACCGGAGTTGAGCCGTCCAGGGTTTCTGTTTCCGGCCTGTCGGGAAGAAGTGGGCAGCCACTGCGGCTGCGCGGGCGGGCGTAGGCCGGCGAAGGCCAGGGAGGAGCCGAGGGTGGGGGAGCTTGGGACACGGGGGGCCGGCCTCGGCGAGCACGCCGGAGGGGTCGTGGGCCCGCCCGACCTCACCGGCGTCGACCTGCGGACACTGCGCGCCATGGACGACCCGGCGGTGCTCGCGGCGGTCGCCGGGGTGCTCGCCGACCCCGAGGGACTGCGCCGGGTCTGGTACACGACCGGCGACGACGATCTCATACCGGGCCGGCCCGGACATGCATTTTCGGCCGGTCCCGCGTGCCCGCTCGGACGCGGCGAGGACACCGTGGCATGACCTCCGGAGCCGTGGGACCCCTGGGGCCCGTGGGATCCGTGGACGACGTACGGCCGGACGCCCCGGCTCCCCGCCCGGTCCCGGACGCCCCGGCTCCGCGCCCGGTCCCGGCCGGGACGCTCGCCGCCCTCGCCCGCACCCGGCCGCTGCCCGCGGTCACCACGGCCCTGTGTGCCGCCCTGCACGCCCGGCGGATGCTGCTGCTGAAGTCCTTCCTGGTCCGGGTCGACCGGCTGCGCGCCACCCTGCCCGCCGCGGTACGGCGGCGCTTCGAGGACGACTGGGCGCTGCTGGAGCGGGCCGAGCGGACCGACGCCGCGGTCGTGCGCGCCGTACTCGACTACCCGACCACCGGCGCCTGGCTGGCCGCGGCGCTCGCCGCGCCCGACGGCCCGGCCTTCCAGGAGGGCGTCGCCGGCCTGGGCGCGGTGGCCGTCGCCGCCGCGCTGCGCGCCGGCTGCCGGTTCACCACCACCCGGGCACTGCCGGCCGGCACCCTGCCCCTGCCCGGCATCGGACTGCTGCGCTGCGCCCGGGGCCGGGCCCGGCTGTCCGGCCGGGACGGAGCCGTACGGATCACCGACGGCGCGGGGCAGACGCTGCTGCTGCCCGGCACCGCCGCGGCGGGACCCGGCACCCGGTGGAGCGCCGACGGCGCCCTCGCCTGGTCCGCGCTGCACACGCTGCCCGGCGGCACCGCCGTGCTCGACGACGTGGACCCCTACCGGGTGCCCCCGGGCGGCATCGGACCGGCGGCGGTGCCCGCGGCCGAGCGCCCGTACTCCGACCACGCCGCGTGGGCCGCCCGCTGGCGGGACGCGCAGGCCCTGCTGGCCGCCACGCACCCCGCGCGGGCCGCCGAGACCGCCGCGCTGGTCCGCTCGGTCGTCCCGCTCGTGCCGCGGGCCGGCGCCGGGCCGTCGCTGAGCGCCACCGTGCGGACCGCGCCCGGCGCCGTACTGGCCCAGCTGCCGGCCGACCGGCGGGAGCTGGTCGAGCTGCTGGTGCACGAGACGCACCACACCAAGCTCGCCGTGCTCGACGAGCTGGTCCCGCTGTGGCGGCCCGGCGGCAGCCTGCACCGCGTGGGCTGGCGGCGCGATCCGCGGCCGGTCCCGGGCGTGCTCCAGGGCGCCTACGCGCACCTGGCGCTGCTCGATCTGTGGGGCAGGGCCCGTACCGGACCCGCCTGGGCGTGGCGGCGGCGTGCCGCCGAGCGTTTCGACGCCTGCCGCGAGCAGGTCGCCGAGGCCTTGTCCGTGCTGGCCGGGTCCGATGAACTGACCCCGTACGGAAGGGAGTTCGTCCGGCACATGGGCCGCCACCACGCGCACCTCGGGGCGACGGCCCGGACGCCGGGATGACGCTCCGTGGAAGCACTCTTGCGTTACGTTATGCGTGCGGCCGGCCACGAGGCCGGCGGCCGCGGTGGAACAGGGAGCGGCGATGGCGGAACAGCGGCGGCCGGGTGCGAACGGTGCGGTGGCACCCGAGCATGTGCTCGTGGTCTTCCCGGGGTACTACCGCTCGTGGGCGGCGTGGATCGCGCAGTGCCTGGAGCGGCACGGACACCGGGCCACGCTCCAGCGCTGGGACCCGCCGCGCGAGGTGGCCCTGGAGGACTCGCTCGGCGATCTGCTGCTGGCCAGCGGCCGGGTGCTGCTGGTCCTCAACGACTGGTTCTTCGAGCTGGGCCCGCGCCCGCCCGGCGAGTGGAACGACGCGCTGCGCGGTTTCGTCGCCGCGCACTCCGGCCGGTTCGCCGCGGTCAACCTCACCAACCGGCCGCTGCTGCCCGCCACCGCCGTGCTGGAACCGGCCAGCCTGTGGGCGCTGAGCGAGGAGGCCGCCGAGGAGCGCCTGCTGCGCCGGCTCGACCTGGAGCCGGTCGCCCGCCCGCGCGCGCTGCCCGGCCGGATCCGGTTCCCGGACGAGCGTTGCGAGATCTGGGGCGAGGTGCCTCGCCGCAACCCGCGCTTCACCGGCCGCGACGACCTGCTGGGCGAACTCCACCAGCGGCTCGCCGACGCCGAGCGCGGCGCCGCCGCCTGCACCCTCGTCGGCATGTCCGGCATCGGCAAGACCCAGCTGGCCGCCGAGTACGCGCACCGCTTCAGCACCGACTACGACCTGGTGTGGTGGGTCAACAGCGACGACCGCACCATCCAGCGCGACCGGCTCGGCGAACTCGCCGTCGAACTCGGCCTGCGCATCGGCAGCGAGCCCGGCGAACGCATCCGCGCGGTCCGCAACGCGCTGCGCCGCGGGGACCCGTACGCGAACTGGCTGGTGGTCTTCGACGGCTGGGACGACATCGAGGGCGTGCCGGCGCTGGTCCCGCAGGGCCCCGGCCATGTGCTGATCACCTCCCGCAACCGGGGCTGGAGCGAGCACACCGACATGCTGGAGATCCCCGCCTTCCTGCGCCCGGAGTCCACCGCCTACCTGATGCGCCGCGCCCCGCACATCAGCGCCCACGACGCCGACGAGGTCGCCGCCGAGTTCGGCGATGTGCCGCTGCCCCTGGTGCAGGCCGCCTCCTGGCTCGGCGAGTCCGGCATGGAGGTCGGCGAGTATCTGCGGATGGTCCGCGAACGGCGGCTGTCCACCGTCGACGAGCCCGTCACCGGGGAGGGCTTCCCGCAGTCCTCCCTCACCTCCTGGGCCATACTCCTCAACCGGCTGCGCCGTTCCCAGCCGCAGGCCATCGACGTGCTCGGCCTGTGCACCTCCTTCGCCCCCGGACGCATCCCGCTCGGCCTCATCCGCGCCTACCCGCGCGCCGAGCTGCCCGAGGAACTGCGCTGGATGTCCACCGACCTGCCCGCCTGGACCCGGGCCCTCGACACCCTGGTCAACTACTCGGTGCTCACCCGGGAGACCCGCGGGCCGCTGGCCGCCGAGATGGGCCCGCACCAGGAGTCGGTGCACATGCACCGGCTCGTCCACGACATCGTCTCCAAGCTGACCAGCGACAGCAGCCAGGAACTGCACCGCCGTGCGGTGCGCACCCTGCTCGCCGAGGCCGACCCGGGCAACCCCGCCGACAGCCGCAACTGGCCGCGCTACGCCGAACTGCTGCCGCACCTCGAACCCTCCGGCGCCCTGGAGAGCCGGCAGCCCCGGGTGCAGGAGCTGGTCCTGAACTGCCTGCGCTACTGCACCCGCAGCGGCGAGTACAGCGGCGGTCTCGAACTGGTCCAGCAGGTGCGCCCGCACTGGTCCCGGTTCATGGACCCGATCGACCAGCCGATGCTCGACCTGGCCACCCAGGAGGGCAACATGCTGCGCAACAGCGGCCGCTTCCGCGAGCTGTACGACCTGCACCGGGGCGTGCTCCAGCAGCTGGGCGCCGCACCCCGGCGCAACGAGGTCGGCGAACTGGTCAGCAAGAGTGCCATCGCGTCCGGCCTGCGCTCCCTCGGCCGCTACCAGGAGGCGCACGAGCTCCAGCGCGAGGTGCTGGAGGGCAACGAGCGGCTGCTCGGCCCGGACGAGCCCCCCACCCTGGTCGCCCGGCACAACCTCGGTGTCGCCCTGCGCATGCTGGGCCGGTACGCCGAGGCGCTGGAACTCGACCTGGAGACCCTGGCCCGGCGCGAGAGCGTGCTGCGCGCCCGGCACATCAACACCCTCCACTCGGGCAACGCGGTCACCCACAGCCTGCGCCTGCTCGGCCGCTACCGGGAGGCGCTGGCCCGCCAGGAGCCCGTCGTACGGCTCCATGTCCAGGTGCTCGGCCCGCAGCACCCGCAGACCCTGGAGGCCCGCTCCCAGCTGGCCATGTGCCGGCGCCGCGAGGGCGGGCACGCCCCGGACGTCGGCCCTGGCATGGCCAGCCTGCTGGACCAGCTGATCCAGCTGCACGGCCGCGAGCACTACCGCACGCTGGCGTTCCTCACCAACTACGGCAACTTCCTCCGCGAGCACGGCGACCTCCGTCAGGCCCGCGAGTTCATCGACGAGGCGGAGGCCGGCTACCGGTCGCTGCTCGGTCCGGCGCACCCCGTGGCCACCGGCATGCTGTCCAACACCGGACTGGTGATGCAGGCGTCGGGGGAGCGCGGCGAGGCGCTGGCGATGTTCGAGGCGGCGCTCGCCGGGCTCGGCGCCACCCTCGGCCAGGACCATCCATGGGTCCTGGGCTGCGCCCTCAACGCGGCCGGCGCGCGCAACATCACCGGCCGGTTCGGGGACGCGGCGGAGCTGAGCCGGCAGACGCTGCGCCGGGCCCGGCACACGCTGGGCCACGACCATCCGCTCACCCTGTCCTGCCAGGTGGCGCTCGCCGCTGATCTGCGGGCGACGCACGAGCAGGAGGAGGCGGGCAAGGTGGAGGAGGACGCCCTCCTCGCCCTCACCCGCACCCTGGGCGCCCAGCACCCGCACACCCTCTCCGCCCGCCAACGGGTCCGCCCCTACTGGGACTTCGAGGCCTACCTGGGCTGACCCTGACCCCTGTGCGCAGGCAGAAGGGCCCGGCACCGAGCGAGAACTCGGTACCGGGCCCTGAGCGTGCGGCGAGCCGCCGGAGGCACTACGCCTCGAACACCTCACGCACCAGCTGCTCCTGCTCGGCCTGGTGGCGCTTGGCGGAGCCCACCGCCGGGGACGAGCCGTGCGGGCGCGAGATGCGCCGCAGCCGCTCGCCGGCCGGGATGTCCGCGCCGACCGCCAGGTCGAGGTGGTCGATCAGGTTGAGCGCGATGAACGGCCAGGCACCCTGGTTCGCCGGCTCCTCCTGGGCCCACAGGTACTTCTCGGCGTTCGGGTACTTGTTGACCTCCGCCTGGAGCTCGGCACCCGGCAGCGGGTACAGGCGCTCGATGCGGATGATCGCCGTGTCCGTGACGCCGCGCTTGACCCGCTCGGCCTCCAGGTCGTAGTAGACCTTGCCCGCGCAGAAGACGACCTTCTTCACGGCGGCCGGGTCGGTGATCGACGCGTCGCCGATGACCGGACGGAACTCGCCGCTCGTGAACTCCTCCGCCTTCGAGGCCGCGGCCTTCAGGCGCAGCATCGACTTCGGGGTGAAGACGATCAGCGGCTTGTGGTGCGGGTTGTGCACCTGCCACCGCAGGAGGTGGAAGTAGTTCGACGGGAGCGTGGGCATCGCGACCGTCATGTTGTTCTGCGCGCACAGCTGGAGGAAGCGCTCCGGGCGGGCGGACGAGTGGTCCGGGCCCTGGCCCTCGTAGCCGTGCGGGAGCAGCAGGGTGACGCCGGAGGTCTGGCCCCACTTCTGCTCCGCCGAGGAGATGAACTCGTCCACGACCGTCTGCGCGCCGTTGACGAAGTCGCCGAACTGCGCCTCCCACATCACCAGCGCGTCGGGGCGGGCGAGCGAGTAGCCGTACTCGAAGCCCATCGCCGCGTACTCGGAGAGCAGCGAGTTGTAGACGTTCAGGCGGGCCTGCTCGTCGGCGAGGTACATCAGCGGGGTGAACTCGTCGCCGCTCTCACGGTCGATGATCACCGCGTGCCGCTGGCCGAAGGTGCCGCGCTGGGAGTCCTGGCCCGCGAGGCGGACCGGGGTGCCGTCCAGCAGCAGCGAGCCGATGGCCAGGGTCTCGCCCATGCCCCAGTCGATCGTGCCGTCCTCGACCATCGTCGCCCGGCGCTGCAGCTGCGGCAGCAGACGCGGGTGGACGGTGATGTTGTCGGGGACGTTGACCTGGGACTCGGCGATCCGCTTGACGACCTCGGCGGAGATCGCGGTCGGGACCGACACCGGGAAGCCGTCCTGCGGGGTCTGGACGTCCCCGGCGGGCGGCTGCGAGGTGGCCTCGCGGACCTCGGTGAAGACCTTCTCCAGCTGGCCCTGGTAGTCCTGGAGCGCCTGCTCGGCCTCTTCCAGGGTGATGTCGCCGCGACCGATCAGGGACTCGGTGTAGAGCTTGCGCACCGAGCGCTTCTTGTCGATCAGGTCGTACATCAGCGGCTGGGTGAAGGCCGGGTTGTCCGACTCGTTGTGACCGCGGCGGCGGTAGCAGATGAGGTCGATCACCACGTCCTTGTTGAACGCCTGGCGGAACTCGAAGGCGAGCCGCGCGACACGCACGACGGCCTCCGGGTCGTCGCCGTTCACGTGGAAGATCGGGGCCTCGATCATGCGGGCCACGTCCGTCGCGTACATGGAGGAACGCGAGGACTCGGGGGCCGCGGTGAAGCCGACCTGGTTGTTGATGACGATGTGGACCGTGCCGCCGGTGCGGTAGCCGCGCAGCTGCGACATGTTCAGGGTCTCGGCCACCACGCCCTGGCCCGCGAAGGCCGCGTCGCCGTGGATCGCCACCGGCAGGACCGTGAAGTCCGTGCCGCCCTTGTTGATGATGTCCTGCTTGGCGCGGGCGACGCCCTCCAGGACCGGGTCCACCGCCTCCAGGTGCGAGGGGTTGGCGACCAGCGAGACCTTGATCTGCTCGCCGTCCAGGCCGGTGAAGGTGCCGTCGGCGCCCAGGTGGTACTTCACGTCGCCGGAGCCGTGCATCGACTTCGGGTCGAGGTTGCCCTCGAACTCGCGGAAGATCTGCGCGTACGACTTGCCGACGATGTTCGCCAGCACGTTCAGCCGGCCGCGGTGGGCCATGCCGATGACGACCTCGTCGAGGCGCGACTCGGCGGCCGAGTCGATCACGGCGTCGAGCAGCGGGATGACGGACTCGCCGCCCTCCAGCGAGAAGCGCTTCTGGCCGACGTACTTGGTCTGCAGGAAGGTCTCGAACGCCTCGGCGGCGTTCAGCCGGCGCAGGATGCGCAGCTGCTCCTCGCGCTCCATCTTGGAGTGCGGGCGCTCCACCCGGTCCTGGATCCACTTGCGCTGCTTGGGGTCCTGGATGTGCATGAACTCGATGCCGGTGGTGCGGCAGTACGAGTCGCGCAGCACGCCGAGGATGTCGCGCAGCTTCATCATCGACTTGCCGGCGAAGCCGCCGACGGCGAACTCGCGCTCCAGGTCCCACAGGGTGAGGCCGTGCTCGACGATGTCCAGGTCGGGGTGCTTGCGCTGCTTGTACTCCAGCGGGTCGGTGTCGGCCATGACGTGGCCGCGCACCCGGTAGGAGTGGATCAGCTCGAAGACCCGGGCGGCCTTGGTGACGTCGTCGTCGTGCGAGGCGTCGATGTCCTTGAGCCAGCGGACCGGCTCGTAGGGGATGCGCAGGGCCTCGAAGATCTCGTCGTAGAAGCCGTTCTCGCCGAGCAGCAGGTTCGCGACCTGGCGCAGGAACTCGCCGGAGGCGGCGCCCTGGATCACCCGGTGGTCGTAGGTCGACGTGAGCGTCATGACCTTCGAGATGCCGAGCTTGTTCAGGGTGTCCTGGCTGGTGCCCTGGAACTCCGCGGGGTAGTCCATGGAGCCGACGCCCATGATCACGGACTGGCCGGGCATCAGCCGCGGCACGGAGTGGACGGTGCCGAGACCGCCGGGGTTGGTCAGCGAGACCGTGACACCGGTGAAGTCGTCCATCGTCAGCTTGCCGTCGCGGGCGCGGCGGACGATGTCCTCGTAGGCCTGCCAGAACTCGAAGAAGTTCAGCGTCTCGGCCTTCTTGATGGCGGCCACGACGAGCTGGCGGTCACCGTTCGGCTTGACCAGGTCGATGGCCAGGCCGAGGTTGACGTGCGGCGGCTTGACGAGGGTCGGCTTGCCGTCCTTCTCGCCGAACGCGTAGTTCATCGCCGGCATGGCCTTGATGGCCTGCACCATCGCGAAGCCGATCAGGTGCGTGAAGGAGATCTTCCCGCCCCGGGCGCGCTTCAGGTGGTTGTTGATGACGATCCGGTTGTCGAACAGCAGCTTCACCGGGACCGCGCGCACCGAGGTGGCGGTCGGCAGCTCCAGCGAGGCGTTCATGTTCTTCGCGACGGCCGCGGACGGACCACGCAGCGTCACGTACTCGGGACCCTCGGGGGCGGCCTTGGCCGGCTCGGCCTTCGCCTTCGGCTGAGCGGGCGCCTGTGCGGGCTGCGCCGGCTTGGCCGGGGCGGGGGCGGCCTGCGCCGCGGGAGCGGGGGCCGGGGCCGCGGCGGCGGGCTGTGCGGCCGGGGCGGCGGCCTGGGGGGCCGGGGCCTGGGCCGGAGCCGCGGACTGCGCCTGCGGGGCCGTGGTGGTGGTCTCTGCGGCCCCCGTGGCCGCAGTACCCGCCGGAGCCGGGGTGGCAGGAGCGCCCGGCTTGTAATCGGCGAAGAAGTCCCACCAGGCGCGGTCTACCGAATTCGGGTCCTGGAGGTACTGCTGATAGATCTCGTCGACGAGCCACTCGTTCGGACCGAACGCGGCAGCGGGGTTCTTCCCGGCCTGGTCGTCGGTCGTGGGGGTACCACCCGGCCGAAGGCTGGGGGAGCTCGATGAGTTACTGGGGGACTGTGGCGACACGGCGGCAACCGCCCTCTTCCGCTTCACAAGGTGATGGACAGCGGGAATAAAGGCTACGCCTCCCTGACGGAGAAGGTCAGGTCGAGCAAGGTCATCGTCGCGTAAGTCACATCGGAAATCTTGTTTCGGGGCTTGATATGGCGGGAAACAAGCGTGGTTCCGCATGTGAGAGCCTGCACCGGCGCCTGCCCGGCGCGCATGTGTTCGAGGGGTCGCGCGGGCCAGCCCTGATCACACGTGTCGAGCTGCGCGGAACGGCGGCGTCCGTCGTGGATCTTGTGCTTCCGGTTCGGACTTTACGTCAACTTGGGACGGAAGTCAGGCCCGGGAGAGTGACGATGATCCGGCAGCCCCGCTCGGATTCGGCCACCCCGATCCGGCCGCCGTGCAGGTCCACGGCCCAGCGGGCGATGGCGAGGCCGAGCCCCGTACCGCCGTCGCTGCCGGGACCGTGCGGCCGGGTCACCTGGCCGCGGTTGAACCGCTCGAAGACCCGGTGCCACTCCGACCGCGGTATGCCGGGCCCCTCGTCGAGGACCTCCAGCTCCAGCGACTCCGGCTGCGGTCCGCGCCGCGCCCGCAGCGTCACGCGGCCGTGCGGCGGGCTGTGCTTGACCGCGTTGTCGATCAGGTTCGCGACGACCTGGTGGATGCGCTCGGGGTCCGCGTGCGCGGTCAGCTCCGGCGGGGAGACGTCGAGGTGCAGATGGACGTCCGTACGGGTGTGGCTGCCGGAGCCGGAGGCGATGCCCGCGCGCGCGGAGGCGACCATGTTGGCCTCCTTCAGCACGCCCGAGAGGTACGGCCACACCTCGAAGCGGCGCAGCTTCAGCGGTACGACGCCGTTGTCGAGGCGGGAGAGGTCCAGCAGGGTCTCCACCAGGCGGCCCAGCCGCTCGGTCTGCTTCAGGGCCGTCCGCATGGTCTCCTGGTCGGGCTCGGTGACCCCGTCGACGATGTTCTCCAGCACCGCGCGCAGCCCGGCGATCGGGGTGCGCAGCTCGTGCGAGACGTTCGCGACCAGTTCCTTGCGCTGGTTGTCCTGGGCCTCCAGCTCGTCGGCCATGACGTTGATCGTCTGGGCCAGGTCGCCCAGCTCGTCCCGGCGGTTCTCCTTCACCCGGCGCGTGTAGTCGCCGTAGGAGATCGACCGGGCCACCGCGTTCATCTCGTCCAGCGGCATGGTGAGCGAATGCGCCACGAACTGCGTGATGAGCAGGGTGGCGATCATCGAGAAGACCGTGATGAAGCGCAGCTCCGTCTTGGTGTGCACCGCGACGATCGACAGGCCGGTGGTGATCAGCACCGCGATGACGACCAGCGCACCCAGCTTGGTCTTGATCGAGAACGGGCGGACGCCGCCCCAGGGTTCCTCGCCGAGGGTCCCGGGGCTCCTCCGTGCGGCCTGGCGCCCGTCGCCGCTCACGGGGTGGGTGTCTCCAGCGCGTAGCCCACGCCGTGCACCGTGCGGATCCGCTCGGCGCCGATCTTCCGGCGCAGCGCCTTGATGTGGCTGTCGACCGTGCGGGTGCCGGAGGCGTCCGCCCAGTCCCACACCTCGGCCAGCAGCTGCTCCCGGGAGAGCACCGCGCGCGGGGTGTTCGCCAGGCACACCAGCAGATCGAACTCGGTGGGCGTCAGATGGACGTCGTCGGCCTTCACCCGGACCCGGCGCTGAGCGTGGTCGATCTCCAGCTCGCCGAGGCGCAGGATGCCGGAGCGCGGTGTGGCGGCGGCCAGCGCGGCCCGCTCCATCCGGCGCAGCAGCACGTGCACGCGGGCCGCGAGCTCCCGCATCGAGAACGGCTTGGTCATGTAGTCGTCGGCGCCGACGCCGAGCCCGACCAGCATGTCCGTCTCGTCGTCCCGGGCGGTGAGCATCAGCACCGGCACCGGCCGCTGCGCCTGCACCCGCCGGCAGACCTCGAGGCCGTCGAAGCCGGGCAGCATGATGTCGAGGATCAGCAGGTCGGGCTGCCATGCCTCGGCGGTGTCGACCGCGGCCGGACCGTCGGACGCCGTTTGCACCAGAAATCCCTCGGCGCGGAGCCGGGCCGCGATGGCGTCGACGATCGTGGGATCGTCCTCGACCACCAGCACCCGGCGCTGTGCGCCCGGGGTGGTCGTCGCCGCGCCGCTCTGGGAGGTGTGTGTCTGCTCCATCGCCCGCCCCTGTTGTTGCTTTCCGGAATCCGTGGGGTGATCCCATGTCTGCGTTTGACGCTTGAATGATCCGCGTCAGGGCAGCACATTACGGGGACTCACCGCGCTGTCGCTATCCAGGTCGGACGGCGAGGTGGACGGCGTCGGGAACGCCCCGGGCAACGGGCACCTCTTCGGTACGCACCCCCTGGAACCCGGCATTCCGCAAGGTTCCTTCAAAATCCGGAGAGGGTCGTGCCGACCATACGGCGAGTACCCCGCCGGGTGCCAACACCCGTGCGCAGGCGGCGAGTCCGGCCGGCGTGTAGAGACTCCCGTTGTCCTCGGTCACGGTCCAGCCGGGGCCGTTGTCGATGTCGAGGCACAGCGCGTCGAACGTGTCCGATGTCTCATTGACGTACGCCACGAGATCCGCTTCGACGATCACCGTGCGCGGGTCGGCGAGCGCCGCCGCGGTCACCTCGGACAGCGGGCCCTCCCGGTGCCAGCCGACGACCGCGGGCTCGCGTTCCACCACGGTGATCCGCCCCCAGCCGGGGTCGGCGGCCGCGTGTGCGAGCGAGAAGCCCACGCCGAGGCCGCCGATCAGCACCTTCGGCGCCGGGCGCCCGTCCAGCGCGGTGCGGGCGGCGTCGACCAGCAGCCGCTCCGAGCGGCCGTCGGAGGTGTCCATCAGGAAGCAGCCGTTGGCGATGATCTGCAGCAGAGCGCCGTGCCTGCGCAGCACCACCTCGCCGTACGGGCCGTCACGCCGGTCGAGGACCACAGGAGTGTCGTACGCGGCAGTCATGCCCCCATCCTGCTCGAACGACGCCTGTCCTTCACGGGAATTACGCATGACGCCCACGGAAGGGTGGCCCGGGCCGGGGAGGGGCGGACGCGTCCGGCGAGTGAGAGGTTGCTGTGAATCCGCTCTCGCGTGGCGTCGGTCATAGACAGCGGCACGCCGAGGACGAAGGGTGGGGCGCGACGGAAGGAGCGCCTCAGCGTGGAACGGTTCACGAAGGGTCCGGTGCCGGACGCGCCCCCGCCCGTGCCGGGCACACCCCTTCCGGACGGCACGGCCGCCGTCCCGTCCCCGGTGCTCCCCGCCCTGCTGGACGGCATGCCCCGCCAGCGCGGCACCGCCGCGGGACCCGTTCCGGAACCGGCCGCCGCCGAGCCGCGTCCGGCGGCACCGCGGCATCTGCCGCTGCCGCGGCCGTGGCGCCTGCTGCCCACACCGGCCGGCACGCCGTTCACCTTCGTCTACGCGACCGTGCTCGCGGTCACCTCCCTGGTCGCGACCCGGGCGGAGCCCGGCCTCGTGCACACGCTCTACCAGGACTCCAGCACGGACGTGGCGCACCTGCTGCGGATGCCCGTGCCGGTGCTGCTGGCGAGCGCGCTGTGGGTCGCGGGCGGCCTGCTCTCGCCGTACGCGGCCGCGTTCGTGCTGGTGCTCACCGCGCTGGAGCGGCGCATAGGCGGGGTGCGGGCCGCCGGTGTCTTCCTGGCCGGCCATGTGCTGGCCACCCTCGCCACCGAGGTCCCGGTGGGCCTCGCCGTCCTCGTCGGCCATCTGCCCGCGACCTCGCTGCACCGCCTCGACTACGGCATCAGCTTCGGCGTCGCCGCCAGCGTCGGCGCCCTCGCGGGCCTGCTCGGGCCCTGGCTCCGCTGGCCCCTGCTGGTCCTGGCGGCCGGCCTGCTGCTGGACGACCTGTTCGCCTACGCGGACCCCCTGACCGACTGGGGCCACCTCATCGCCCTGACGATCGGCGTGACCGCCTGGCCTCTGGTCCGCCGCTGGGCGCGGCGCACCTGACGGCCTTTCGGCGGCCGTTCTCCCGGGGCCGGCTCGCGGCGGCGCCCGCGAACCCGGTCCCGTCGCGTCCGGTGCGCGACCGCCCGGGGCGGCCGACGGCGCCGTGAGCCACGGGCTACCGGCTACGGCTACCGGTCAGCGACCGCGCCTCGGGCGTCCGGTCCACCGGCCGAGCCCCCGTCGCGAGCGACGGGTGCGTGTGCGCGGAAGTCGTGGGTCCCGCGCGTCCGCCCGGCCGGCCTCGCCAGGGCCGTGTGCCCAGTGGCCGTCCGGGGACAGGAGCGGCGCCTTGCGGTCCGCCCGGGCCCGGACCTCGACGTAGGAGTCGTGGGCCGTGGCGCGGAACGCCTCCTCGTAGGAGGCCAGGGCCGCGCTCATGGCCCCGCCGGCCAGGCCCCGGCGCCGGATGCGGGCGGCCAGCCAGGTGAAGAAGCCCAGGACCGCGGCGAGGGCTCCGATCAGAATCAGGGACGGTAAGAGAGCACCCATGGCCACGAGGCTACGTCGCCGCTCGCGGAGGGCCGGGTTCCGTTCGCTCCCGGTCGGTCGGCAGACATCGGGCGCAGCCCCCTTCACCTGCGGAAACCGAATGATCGCTCACAGCGAACAATGCGCTGGGAACATTCTCGGCGGCCAGTACATTGAGTCGGCATAGCTCAAGTTGACTGCCTAAGGGGAGATCATGGCTGCTGAGTCCACGGCGTTCACGCTCGTCCTGCCCGTGCTGCCGCTCGACGACGAGGTAGTGCTGCCCGGCATGGTGGTTCCGCTGGACCTGAGCGACGCCGAGGTACGTGCCGCGGTGGAGGCCGCACAGGCCGCCGCCCGGTCGGAGCCCGGCAAGCCCAGGGTGCTGCTGGTGCCGCGCGTCGACGGCACGTACGCCAGGACCGGCGTCCTCGGCACGGTCGAACAGGTCGGCCGGCTGGCCGACGGCGACCCGGGCGCGCTGATCCGCGGCCGGAGCCGGGTGCGCATCGGCGCCGGCACCACCGGCCCGGGCGCCGCGCTGTGGGTCGAGGGCGCCCGCGTCGAGGAGGACGTGCCGGAACCGCTGCCGGGCCAGGTCGCCGAACTGGTCAAGGAGTACAAGGCGCTCGCCACCGCCTGGCTGAAGAAGCGCGGCGCCTGGCAGGTCGTGGACCGTGTCCAGGCCATCGACGACGTGTCCGCGCTGGCCGACAACTCCGGCTACTCGCCGTTCCTGACCATCGAGCAGAAGGTCGAGCTGCTGGAGACCGCCGACCCGGTGGCCCGGCTCAAGCTCGCCGCCCAGCAGCTGCGCGACCACCTCGCGGAGCAGGAGGTGGCCGAGACCATCGCCAAGGACGTCCAGGAGGGCGTCGACAAGCAGCAGCGCGAGTTCCTGCTGCGCCGCCAGCTGGAGGCCGTGCGCAAGGAGCTGCGCGAGCTGAACGGCGAGAACTCCAAGGACTCGGCCGAGGAGTCCGACGACTACCGCGCCCGGGTGGAGGCCGCCGACCTGCCGGAGAAGGTCCGTGCGGCCGCGCTCAAGGAGGTCGACAAGCTGGAGCGCGCCTCCGACCAGTCGCCCGAGGGGTCCTGGATCCGCACCTGGCTGGACACGGTCCTGGAGATGCCCTGGAACGAGCGGACCGAGGACGCCTACGACATCCAGGGCGCGAAGGCCGTGCTCGACGCCGAGCACGCCGGTCTGGAGGACGTGAAGGAGCGCATCACCGAGTACCTGGCCGTGCGCAAGCGGCGCGGCGACCGCGGGCTCGGTGTCATCGGCGGGCGGCGCGGCGGTGCCGTGCTCGCCCTGGTGGGCCCGCCCGGCGTCGGAAAGACCAGCCTGGGAGAGAGCGTCGCGCACGCCATGGGCCGCAAGTTCGTCCGCGTCGCCCTCGGCGGCGTACGCGACGAGGCCGAGATCCGCGGCCACCGCCGTACGTACGTCGGTGCGCTGCCCGGCCGGATCGTGCGTGCCGTCAAGGAGGCCGGGTCGATGAACCCGGTGGTCCTGCTGGACGAGATCGACAAGGTGGGGTCCGACTTCCGGGGCGACCCGGCCGCCGCCCTGCTCGAAGTCCTCGACCCGGCGCAGAACCACACCTTCCGGGACCACTACCTGGAGGTCGAGCTCGACCTGTCCGACGTGGTCTTCCTCGCCACCGCCAACGTCCTGGAGGCCATCCCGGAGGCGCTCGCCGACCGTATGGAGATCGTCCGCCTGGACGGCTACACCGAGGACGAGAAGGTCGTCATCGCCCGCGACCATCTGCTCCCGCGCCAGCTGGAGCGGGCCGGGCTCGACGCGGCCGAGGTCGTCATCGACGAGAGCGCGCTGCGCAAGCTCGCCGGCGAGTACACCCGCGAGGCGGGCGTGCGGACCCTGGAGCGGTCCATCGCCCGGCTGCTGCGCAAGGTCGCGGCCCAGCACGAACTGGGCGAGCGGGAGCTGCCGTTCACCGTCACCGACGGCGAACTGCGCGGGCTGATCGGCCGGCCGCACCATGTGCCCGAGTCCGCCCAGGACCCGGCCGAGCGGCGGACGTCCGTCCCCGGAGTGGCGACCGGTCTCGCGGTCACCGGCGCCGGCGGCGACGTGCTCTTCGTGGAGGCGTCCCTCGCCGACCCGGAGACGGGCGGGGCCGGGCTGACCCTCACCGGCCAGCTGGGCGACGTGATGAAGGAGTCGGCGCAGATCGCGCTGAGCTTCCTGCGCAGCCACGGCGCCGAACTGGAGCTGCCGGTGGCCGACCTGAAGGACCGGGGCGTGCACATCCACTTCCCGGCGGGCGCGGTGCCGAAGGACGGCCCGAGCGCGGGCATCACGATGACCACGGCCCTCGCCTCGCTGCTCTCCGGCCGTCTGGTCCGCACGGACGTCGCCATGACAGGGGAGGTCTCGCTGACCGGCCGGGTGCTGCCGATCGGCGGCGTGAAGCAGAAGCTGCTCGCCGCCCACCGCGCCGGGGTGACCACCGTGATCATCCCCAAGCGCAACGAGCCCGACCTGGACGACGTCCCGGCCGAGGTGCTGGACAAGCTCGACGTCCACGCCGTGACCGACGTCCGCCAGGTCCTGGAGCTGGCGCTCGCGACCGCCGCGGACGGCGCGACGCCGGAGGTTCCCGTGGCGGCGTGACGGACGCCGCGGGACGAGCGGAGGTCCGGGTCCCGTGAGGGAGGCCCGGGCCTTCGCCGTGCGCCGGGCAGGGGATCGCCTGCCCGGCCGGTGTCAGGGCGCGGCCAGCGACTGCTCCGCCCACACCGTCTTGCCGACCCGGTCGTGCCGGGTGCCCCAGCGCTCGGCGAGCTGGGCGACCAGCAGCAGGCCCCGGCCGCCCTCGTCGAAGATCCGCGCCCGGCGCATGTGCGGGGTGGTGCCGCTGGCGTCGTACACCTCGCAGAGCAGCGTGGCGCCCTGGTGGAGGAGCCGGAGCCGGATGGGCGGGCGGCCGTAGCGGAGGGCGTTGGTGACCAGCTCGCTGACCATCAGCTCGGTGGTGAACGCGGCCTCGGCCAGGTCCCAGGCGGCCAGCTGCCGTTCGACATGACGGCGCGCGAGGGCGACGACGGTGGGGTCGTTGTCCAGCTCCCAGGAGGCGACCCGGTCCTCGTGCAGCACCCGGGTACGGGCCACCAGCAGGGCGATGTCGTCGTCGGGGCGGTGGCTGAGCAGTTCGGTGAGCACCCGGTCGCACACCGCGTCCAGCGAGGTCGCGGGGCGGCTGAGCGCGGCGAACATCTTGTCCAGCGCCTCGTCGATGTCGTGCTCGCGGGCCTCGAACAGCCCGTCGGTGTAGAGCGCGAGCATGCTGCCCTCGGGCAGTTCCGTCTCGACCGCCTCGAAGGGCAGCCCGCCGAGCCCGAGCGGCGGCCCCGCGGGCACGTCGAGGAAGCGGACCGTGCCGTCCGGGGTCACCACGGCGGGCGGCGGATGGCCGGCCCGGGCCGCCGTGCACCGGCCCGAGACCGGGTCGTAGACGGCGTACAGGCAGGTGGTGCCGATGCCGCCGGCGGTCTCGGCGGCCGGGTCGGCGCTGCCCTCGTCGGCGGCCAGCCGCAGCACCAGGTCGTCCAGGTGGGTGAGCAGCTCGTCGGCCGGCAGATCGACGTCGGCCAGGGTGCGCACCGCCGTGCGCAGCCGGCCCATGGTGGCGGAGGCGCGGATGCCGTGGCCCACGACATCGCCGACGACGAGCGCCACCCGGGCCCCGGACAGCGGGATCACGTCGAACCAGTCGCCGCCCACACCGGCCCGGGACGCGGCCGGCAGATAGCGGGTGGCGACCTCCAGGGCCGCCTGCTCGGGCAGTGTGTGCGGGAGCAGGCTCCGCTGGAGGGCCATGGTGGTGGTGCGGGCCCGCGAGTCGGCGCGGGCCTGCTCGATGCCGGCCGCCGCCTTGGCGGAGAACTCCTCGGCGAGCCGCAGGTCCTCAGGCCCGAACGGCTCCCGCCCCCGGTGCCGCCCGAACAGGGCGACGCCGAGCGTGCAGCCCTGGGCGGACAGCGGCACCGCCAGCAGGGAGCGCGCCTCGGCCGCGCGCAGCCATGCGGCGCCCGGGTCCAGCTCCGCCCACTCGGCGACGGCCGGGTCCGCCGTGTCGTAGAGCAGCGGGCGCGAGCCCGCGAGACACCGTGCGGGCGGTGAGTCCGCCGGGCAGACGACCACCTCGCCGATGCCGGTGCCGTGGCCGCGCGCGTCGCCGCCCGGGACCGCGCGCAGGGCGGCCCGGCGCAGCACGACCTGGTCCGGCCGCGGCCGGACGGCATCGGTGCCGGTGCGCGGGGAGTCCAGCAGGTCGACGGTCATGGCGTCGGCCAGCCGCGGCACCGTGACCTCCCCCAGCTCCTGTGCGGCGCGGGCCTGGTCCGCGGCCGTGCCGACGCGCGAGCCGGGTTCGTCGGCGGGGCGCTGCCGGGCGGCGGTGTCCTCGGCCGGCTGCGGCAGGGACAGGCAGACGGCCCGCACGGTGCCGTCGGCGTCCTTCAGCGGGCTGAGGACGACGGGCCGGCCCAGGTCCGCGCCGAGGCGGGCCGCCGCCTCCTGCGGCCGGCCGGAGTCCAGCGCCCGCCGCATCGACCGCTCGGCCTCCTCGCTGGCCGCCCCCGGCACGATGTGGGTGAGGGACAGCCCGCGCATCGCCGCCTCGGGCAGGGCGAGGGCGTGTTCGAGGCGGCGGTTGGCGCGCACCAGGCGCAGGTCCGCGCCGAAGATGGCCAGCGGAAAGGGGGACTGGAGGAACGTCCACTCCTCCAGCGGCTCCCCGCGGGGCGGCTGGGCCCGGGCCGTCACGGCGCTCACCAGGAGCCAGTCGGTGCCGCCGGTGCGCGAGGTCCGGCGGTGCGCGAGGATCCCCAGCTCCAGCAGGGTGCCGTCCTGGCGGCGCAGCGGGACGGTGCCGTTCCAGCGGCTGCGGCCGGTCAGCGCCCGCCGGGCCGCGGTGCCTTCGGCGGCGAGCAGTGCGGTGGCGGGCCGGCCGACGACGGCCGAGGAGTCGTAGCCGAGCAGCCGCCGCGCGCCCTCGCTCCAGCCGGTGAGGATGCCCTGCTCATCGATGGTGGCCGTGGCCGTGTACGTCGACTGTCGCTCCATCGCCGCTCATCTCGCCCTTGCTCGGCAGGCTCTCCTGACCAGCATGATCCCGGGCGGCGCGGAGCACCAACGCAGGGGCGGCCGGGAAACGGCGGGCCGGAGGAGGCGGCTCGGGGCCGGCCGTCTCCCCGGCCGGTGACCGGCGGACGGCTCAGCCGTTGGCCAGGGCCTGCACCCGGTCGAGGGCGCCGTTGAACTTGTCGTGGTCCCCGACGGTCGGGCCGGACGAGGTGTACTGCCACATCGTGTAGACGGGCCACCCGGCCGGCAGCGTCCCCGGGTCGGCGGCGTAACGGGCGATCCACAGCGGGTTGTTCGCCGCGAAGCCGCCGTAGTCGCCGGTGCACTGGGTCCACCAGCTGGCGGCCGTGTAGATGACGGCGTACCGGCCGGTGCGCGCCTTGTAGGTGGCGATGAAGTCGGCGATCCAGCTGACCATCTGGCTCGCGGTCTTGCCGTAGCAGGCGGCGCCGTACGGGTTCCATTCGATGTCCAGGGCGCCGGGCAGGGTCTTGCCGTCCCGGGACCAGCCGCCGCCGTGGTCGGCGAAGTAGTTGGCCTGGGCGGCGCCGCTGGTGGTGTCCGGGGTCGCGAAGTGGTAGGCGCCGCGGATCATGCCCACGTTGTAGGAGCCGTTGTACTGCTGGGCGAAGTACGGGTTCGTGTAGTACGTGCCTTCCGTGGCCTTGGTGTACGCCCAGCGCACTCCGCTGCCCCACAGGGTCGACCAGGCGACGTTGCCCTGGTGGGCGGAGACGTCCACCCCTTCGGTCTGGGTGGCGTCACCCGTGCTGGGGGTGCCGTCGCTGCCGTCGTGGGCGAGGACTCCGATGCCCAGGTAGGCGGAGCCGCGGCTGGGCGTGTCCGCCGCCTGGGCGGAGGTGAGCGGGAGCGTGAGGGAGAGCGCCGCGAGCAGGGCCGTGATCAGGACGGCGAGGGGGCGCGGGCGGAAGGAGGGAACGGAGCCGGGTCTGCGCACGGGCATGACGTGCCTCCGGGGAGTGAAGTGGGGGGGGGAGCGAGAGAGGGGGGAGCGAGCCGAGAGGGGGGAGAACCAAGTGGGGGACTGCACCCCGCACCACTGGCGTGGGCATGCCAGTAATTGTCTGATAAAGAAGCTACGCACGTAGATGACGGCGTGGGAAGAGGGTCCGGACGACGCCGTTGGTCTACGCCTGCGAAATACTTACGGAGCTGCGGCAATGACGACGTTTGACAGAAACTTTCAGAACTGCGAAACCGATCAGGGGTGCTGACGTGCACGAGGACGGAAACGGCGGCGCGCTTCACGCCGCCGGTCAGATGGCGCCCAGTGGTGCAGACCAGGAATTCCTGACGCTGGAGCGCGAGTTGACCGTGCTGCTGCGGCGGGCCCGCGCCAATCAGGGCGAGATGGCCCGGGAGGTCCACCCCGACCTGGAGTCCTCCGCGTACGGCCTGCTCATCCGGCTGGACGAGCTGGGCGGCCAGCGGGCCACGGCGCTCGCCGGCTACATCGGCGTCGGCAAGGCCACCATGTCCCGCCAGCTGCGCGCCCTGGAGGAGCTGGGCCTGATCGCCCGCGAACCCGACCCGGCCGACGGCCGCGCCTGGCTCGTCACCCTCACCGAGGAGGGCCGGCGCCGCGTCGGCACCGTCCGCGAGGCCCGCCGCGCCCGCTATGTCCGCCAGCTCGCCCACTGGGACCGCCGCGAGGTCGCCGAGCTGGCCCGGCTGCTCCACGAGCTGAACGGCGTCATGGCGAAATAGCCCCCGAGGGCCCCCGGGGCCCTCACAGCTCCACGTAGACCACCGTCGCGTCGTCGTGCGTCTTGCTCCGCCCCAGGAACGCCCGCTCCCCCCGGTCCGCCGTCTCCAGCTCCCGCACCCGCTCGACCAGCGCCCGGCCGCCCTCCTTGGCGACCGTGTCGAACAGGGCCGTCCAGTCGCCCTCCCGGAACTTCTCCGTCCAGCGGGTCGCGCCGTCCGTCAGCGCGGCCAGCGCCCGGACCTCGTGCCGCGGCAGGCTGCCGGTGACCGCCCGGGCCGCCACCGAGGGATCGGCGGCGGCCGTGAAGAAGCCGCCCTCCTTGTTCCGCAGGTTCGCGTCGACCAGCGCGTCGGTGGCGAGCGCGGCACGGGGGAGCCGGGCGAGCCGGTCGTCCAGCACCGGGGTGACCGTGCCGTCGGACGCCTGCACCAGCAGCGCGGAATCGGACAGCACCAGGTACTCGACCGCGGCGGCTGACCAGCGGGCCAGGACGACGGTTGCCTGCGGTGTTCGCGGGTGAGAAAGGTCACAGGTCTCCGCATGGGCCTCCGCGGTCCGGCCTATCGCCCGCGCGAGAATCTCCGGGAGCGTCAGATCTCGGCTGGAAAGGGTCAGTTCGGTCAGCGCGCCGCCCAGGCGCGCGGTGAACCAGGGCACCGAATGCAGACAGCCCGTCCCGCCGCCGGGCGGCGTCACCCCGTCCAGCACGATCACGCAACCTCCCTGTCCGGAGGCGGGTAGTCCGACACCCGCGAAGTCCTCGTTGGGGTGAGTCGCGTCGCCGGGTTCCGTAACGAGATCAGTGCGCATCCGGCCAGTCTGCACGAGCCCTTCACACACGGGGCCAAAGGCTGGCAAGCATCCGGCGAATTCTCACGACCGCGCAGGTCAGCCGCCTGTTTTGGGCAAGAATGGGCCACTCCGGGAAGGCGTGGTGGCGAATCCTGTCAAAGCCTTGCCGTGTGCGTCCAACCGGCCCGCCGCGCAGGCACCCCGCACACGCCACGGGAACTTGCCCGTCAACTCCCCTCCGATGTTCACTCCTTCGGGTGGCGGGTCAGGTGATGCGCGACCACTGCCCACCGGCGCTGGGAGGGTCGGGAACCATACGAACCGGGTGTTCGCACCACTTGGCACCGAGATGACGGGGCGCCACCCGGGCCCCTGGATGGACGAGTTCAGGAATGCGAGCACCGGTGCAGAAGAAGCCGCCTCGGCGCACAGGCAGGCAGACGGCCCCCGAGGAGAACGTCCCCGGGACCTCCGTGGGCAGCGGCCGTCCCACCCATGTGCGCACCCGGCTGATCGTCGCCGTGGCCGTGGTGGCCGCAGCCGTCGCCGGAGCCGGTGCGCCCGCGCTGCTCACCGCCTCCCAGGACGTCAAGGACTCCCAGAACCTGGTGACGCTCGCCGTCCGCACCCAGGACGCGCTCGCCCTCGCCCACTCGCTCGCCGACGAGCGTGACGAGGCCACCTCCTACGTCGCCGCGGGCCGCCCCAAGTCGAAGGCGCCCTCCGAGGACCGCAGCGCCCGGGTGGACCGGCAGGTCGAGGAGGTGCGCGCCGACACCGACACCCCGGCCCGCCTGCGCGCCGCGCTCGACGGCATCGACGCCGTCCGCCGGGGCGCCCTCACCGGCAAGACCACGGCGCTGCAGACCCACCAGGCGTACTCGGCGACCATCACCGAACTGCACCGGCTCGCCGAGCAGCTGGCCGAACAGCTGCCCCCGCGCGCCGGCTCGGGCAGCCACGCGCTCGCCGAGCTGGACTCCGCCGTCCAGCAGTCCGCCGCCGCCCGCGGGCTGCTGCTGGCCGCGCTGAACATCCCCACCAGCACCCAGACGGTGATCAGCCCCGCCACCGGCCTGCCCACCACGACCGCCACCAGCACCGCGGCGGACCGCAAGCAGCGCGACGCGCTCACCGCCGCCGCCCAGCAGGCCCGGCTGCGCGCCGACGCCGCCCTCGCCGACTTCCAGGAGACCGCGCCCGAGAGCGCCGTCGACTCCTACGGCTCCACGGTCACCGGCTCGGAGGTCAACTCGGCGGAGAAGTACCTGGCCGCGCTCACCGACCAGCCGACCCTGTCGGACAGCGAGCTGACCATCGGCACCAAGAAGCTGGAAGCGGCCCTGACCGCCCGCGTCGACCTGATGCGCGGCGCCGAGTCGGCGCTCTACGACCACCGCACCAAGGACCTCGAAAAGCTCCGGGACGACGACGTCACCGCCCTGGAGATCCGGGTCGCCGTCCTCGGCGTGCTGCTGCTGGTCGCGCTCGGCATCGCCACGGCCATGGCCCGCACCCTGACCCGCCCGCTGTCGGTCCTGCGCCGCGGCTCGGCCCGACTTGCCGAGGCCGAGGACCCGGCGGCCCAGGAGCCGGTCGCCTTCACGGGCCGCAACGACGAGTTCGCCCAGGTGGTCCGTTCCGTCAACGCCCTCCACGCGCACGCCGTGGCCCTGCACGAGCGGGTGACCACGCTGGAGGCGGACCGCAAGCACCTGGTCGGCCAGCGCCAGAAGATGGCCGACGCCCGCGAGGAGCTGCGCGCCGAACTCGCCGATTCCGCCGCCCAGCTGGCGCGGCTGCGCACCACCATCGGCTCCACCTTCGTCAGCCTGGCCCTGCGCACCCTGGGCCTGGTCGAGCGTCAGCTGGCGGTCATCGAGGGCCTGGAGGAGCGCGAGCAGGACCCGGACCGGCTCGCCACGCTCTTCAAGCTGGACCACTTCGCCACGGTCATGCGCCGGCACAGCGAGAACCTGCTGGTCCTCGCCGGCACGGAGCACGTCCAGCAGCATCCGGGACCGGTGCCGCTGGTCGACGTGGTCCGGGCGGCCGTCAGCGAGATCGAGCGCTACGAACGCGTCCGTATCGCGGCCCTGCCGCCGCACGCCCACATCGCGGGCTTCGCCGCCGACGACCTCTCCCATCTGCTGGCCGAACTCATGGAGAACGCCACCACGTTCTCCCCGCCGGACCTGCCCGTCGAGGTCTCCGGCTGGCTCCTGGAGTCCGGCGAGGTCATGCTCTCCGTCCAGGACGAGGGCATCGGCGTGACCGAGGACCGGCTGGAGCGTCTGAACGCCCGCCTGACCGACTTCGACCCCGAATCCCTCTACGGCCAGGAGGGCGAGGACGGCCTCGGCCTCGGCCTGTACGTCGTCGCGCGCCTCGCCCACCGGCACGGCGTCCGGGTCCGGCTGCGCGAGCAGAAGCAGGGCGGCGTCGCGGCGGTGGCGGTACTGCCGGCGACGCTGCTCGCCGAGGCCCCGCCGACCGCGCTCCCGCCCCGGACCGCGGCCCTCGGCGCCACGGGCACCTTCACCCTGCCCGGCGCGGACGCCGAGGCCAACTCCAACGTCCTCCGGGCCCGTACGGGCCACCCGGACCCCCTGGTCGCCCTCGCGGAACAGGCGGTCCACGCCACCCAGGAGACCCCGTCGGACGAGCAGGCCGAGGAAGCCGGGCAGGCAGAGCCCGCCGTGCGGGCCGAGCCGGCCGTGCGGGACGACTCCGGCGACCGCCCGGCCCACGAGCAGGCGGACCAGCCGGCCGGGGACACGGAGGCCCGCCCGAAGGCCCCGGCGGAGACCTACGCCGAGACGACGATGGAGCTCCTCCTGCCGGACCCGCCGGCAGAGCCGGCGGCATCGACCCCGCCGCCCCGCGCCCCGGCGGCCGCCGACGCCGCAGCCGAGGCGACCCCGCCCGCCGAAGCGCCGCAGGCCGACGCGCCGTGGACCGAAGCGTCACGGACCGACGCGTCGCCCGCCGACGCGCCGCGGACCGAAGCGCCGCGGACCGAAGCGCCGCAGGCCGATGCGACGCACCCCGACGACGAGGAGCGGCTCACCAGCAAGGGCCTCCCCAAGCGCACACCCAAGATCACCGCACCCACCGCCCCGCCCCGCCAGCGCAGCGGCGGCGTCGACGCCGACGCCCTGCGCCGCAGGCTCGGCGGCTTCCGCCGCGGCGCCGAGGCCGGCTACCGCGACGTGGAGACGGAGATCGCCGAACAGACGGCAGGCCACCAGCGGCCGGCCGGTTACGCACACGCCGAAGACGTCACGGGGGGCACAGCCGAGGAGGCAAGCAGTTGACCGCGCCAACTACCTACGGACTGAGCAGTGAAGCCCGCAATCTGCACTGGCTGCTGACCAACCTCGTCGAGGAAGTACCCGGCATCCAGTCCGTCGCCGTGGTCTCCTCCGACGGACTGCTCCTGCTGTCGTCCGACCCGGGCCGCACGGAGGAGGCCCGCCAGGCCCGCGACACCCGGCGCACCGGCCCCCGGGGATCCTCCGCCGACCTCGCCACCATCGTCTCCGGCATCGGCAGCCTCACCGTCGGCGCCGCCCGGCTGATGGAGTTCGGGACGGTCAAGCACACGATGGTCGCGATGGACGAGGGCAGCCTGTTCGTGATGTCGATCAGCGACGGTTCGCTGCTCGGCGTGCACGGTTCGGCGGAGTGCGACATGAGCGTGGTGGCGTACCACATGGCGCTGTTCGTCGGCCGCGCCGGCCATGTCCTCACCCCGGAACTCCGCAGCGAGCTGCGCAAGTCCCTGGAGGCCGACTCGACGGGGAGTACCCGATGAGCGGCACGCCGAAGCTCCCCGTGCGCGGCGGCGACCGCAAGCCCGCCCGGGTGCGCCCCTACTCGCTCACCGCCGGCCGTACCCGTTTCGGCCACGTCCTCCTCGTGGAGACGTTCGTGGCCAGCACGGCCGCGCTGGAGGCGCCGCCGGAGCGCAGGGAACTGACGAACGGATCCCTCACCACCCGGGTGATGCCGGAGATGAGGGCCATCGTCGAACTGTGCCGCCGTATGCGTACGGTGGCCGAGATCGCCGCGCTGCTGAAGATGCCGCTCGGTGTGGTCCGCGTGCTCCTGAGCGATCTCGCGGACCAGGGAAAGATCCGTGTGTACGGCACCGGAACCGGTCACGGCACCGGCCGTCCGGACCGCGCTCTGCTGGAAAGGGTGCTGAGTGGACTCCGCCGTCTCTGACGCCACCGCCTCCATCGGGGGCACCCCCCTCGTCGCCGGGTTCGCCGAGCCGGACGAGGATCTGAGGTCCTGGCAGACGGACCGGACGCGCGCCCCCATCGCGACGAAGATCGTGGTGGCGGGCGGCTTCGGCGTCGGCAAGACGACCCTCGTGTCGGCCGTGTCGGAGATCACGCCGCTGCAGACCGAGGCGCTGATGACCGAGGCCAGCGAGGGCACCGACGATCTGTCGGCCACGCCGGGCAAGCTCACCACCACCGTCGCCATGGACTTCGGCCGCATCACGCTCGACGACGACCTGGTGCTGTACCTGTTCGGCACGCCGGGCCAGCAGCGGTTCTGGTTCATGTGGGACGACCTGGTGCGCGGCGCGATCGGTGCCGTCGTCCTGGCCGACACGCGACGCCTGAAGGACTGCTTCCCGGCGTTGGACTACTTCGAGAGCTGCGGTCTGCCGTACGTCGTCGCGGTCAACCACTTCGACGGCAGTGAGCGGTTCGCGCCGGAGGACGTACGGGAGGCGCTGACCATACCCGCGCACATCCCTGTCATGATCATGGACGCGCGGCGTCGAATTTCGGCCATCGAGACCCTCCTGGCCCTGGTCGGCCACGCGCTGGACGAAACCCCCGAGTAGTCCCGAAGGAGCCTCCCCCGCATGCGGAAGATACTCGTCGTCGGAGCCGGCCAGTCCGGCCTCCAGCTCGCCCTCGGCCTGCAGTCGCACGGCTACGAGGTCACCCTGATGTCGAACCGGACCGCGGACGAGATCCGCTCCGGCCGGGTCATGTCCACGCAGTGCATGTTCCACACGGCACTGCAGCACGAGCGCGATCTCCAGCTGAACTTCTGGGAGTCCCAGGCCCCGAAGATCGAGGGGCTCGGCGTCTCGGTGGCCGCCCCCGGCTCGCACGACCCCGGCCCGACCCAGCGGGCGATCGACTGGGTGGGCCGGCTCGACGGGTACGCGCAGTCGGTCGACCAGCGGGTGAAGATGGCCGGCTGGATGGAGACCTTCGCGCAGCGCGGCGGCCAGCTGGTCATCCACGGCGCGGCGGTCGGCGACCTGGACTACTTCTCCCGCGCCTACGACCTGGTCCTGGTCTCGGCGGGCAAGGGCGAGCTGGTGTCGATGTTCGCCCGCGACCCCGAGCGCTCCCCGTACGGCGAGCCGCAGCGGGCGCTGGCGGTGTCCTACGTGCACGGCCTCGGTCCGCGCCCGGAGCACCCGGAGTTCGACGCGGTCCGCTGCAATGTGGTCCCCGGCGTCGGCGAGTTGTTCGTCATGCCGACGCTGACCACGTCGGGCCGTGCCGACATCCTGTTCTGGGAGGGCATACCCGGCGGCCCGCTCGACGTCTTCAACGGCGTCAAGGACCCGGCGCAGCACCTCTCCCTGACCCTGGAACTCATGGAGAGGTTCACGCCCTGGGAGTACGAGCGGGCCACGAAGGTGGAGCTCACGGACGCGGGCGGCACCTTGTCGGGACGCTACGCCCCGACCGTGCGCAACCCCGTCGGCCGGCTGCCCGGCGGCGGCCTGGTGCTGGGCGTGGCCGATGTCGTCGTGGCCAACGACCCGATCACCGGGCAGGGCTCCAACTCGGCGTCCAAGTGCGCGGCGGCGTACCTCGCCTCGATCCTGGAGCGGGGCGAGGCGCCCTTCGACGAGGAGTGGATGCGGCAGACTTTCGACCGTTACTGGGCCACCGCCCAGCACGTCACCAAGTGGACGAACGCCATGCTGGCGCCGCCGCCGGAGCACGTGCTGAACCTCCTCGGCGCCGCGGGACAGCTCCCGCCGGTCGCGGACCGCTTCGCCAACGGCTTCAACGACCCCGCCGACTTCGAGGACTTCTTCTTCGAGCCGGAGAAGACCGCGGCCTATCTGGCGTCGGTCGCCGGAGCCTGACGGGCGCGGCGTCCTCGCTCACTTACTGACTCGTATGCGTGTTTTTGCCTCCTTTTGACACTCTGTACCGGTGGAGAGACGCTGGACAACAGGGGCAACGGGGGGCGAAACACCAAGGAGTTTCCCATGAACGGTCGACGGGCGCGTCTCGCGGTACTCGCTCCTGTGGCGGTGTCGTCGCTGGCGGTCGGGATGGTGACGTTCTCCGCGGCGTCGGCTCGGGCGGCCTCGCCCGACTGCGGTCTGGCGAAGACCGCCACCCCGGACATCCTCAGCGTCAGTGGCCAGGACTTCAAGCCGAACAAGCAGGTCGCCCTCGAATCCGGTGCCGGGCACGAGGGCGCGATCAAGGCGGACGCGAGCGGTGCCTGGACTCTGCAGGTCAGCAGTGCCGAGGGAACCATCACCGCGCAGCAGATCGGCGGGCCCGAGGTGAAGTGCGGCACCGTCGATCAGACCGAGCAGAAGAACGCCAAGGCGCAGTACCGGCAGGGCTTCCGCGAGGGGTTCGCCGACATGAAGGCGGACTGCAAGTCGAACCCGCCCCAGCAGGCCGCGCCGGACCCGAACTGGCAGCAGGGCTTCAAGGACGGCTCGGACGTCGCGGCGAAGCGGTTCTGCTAGGTCGTGACCGGGCGGTCGGTGTCGGGACGTACGGCGCCCAGGATCGGGTAGGCCGCCATGGGGGAGACCGTGACCCGTCCGCCCGGCCGCGGCGCCTGGACGATCCGGCCCGCTCCCACGTACAGGCCGACGTGGGTCGCGTCGGGGAAGTAGACCACCAGGTCACCGGGGCGCAGCTGGTTCAGCGGGACCCGCTTCAGCTGGTCCCACTGTTCCTGGCTGGTCCGCGGAATGGGTCTGCCCGCGTGGGACCACGCCTGTGAGGTGAGGCCCGAGCAGTCGTACGCGTCGGGGCCCTGCGCGCCCCAGCGGTAGGGCTTGCCGAGCTGCTGCATGGCGTAGCCGACCGCGCGGTCGCCCTGCGGGGTGGCCGGGCGGTCGGCGGGGAGCGAGCCCGCGCTGCCGAGGCGCTCCTGGGCCTCGGTGACGCCCTGCTGTTCCAGCCGGGCCACGGCCGCGAGCTGGTCCGGGGTGAGCGCGGCCAGCAGCCGTTCCACGCCGTCGAGTCCGTGCCGCACGTCGTCGCGCTGCCGCCGCTGCCGCTCGGCCAGGCCGAGCTGGGTGTCCAGGGCCTTGCGGGCCGCGCGGGCCAGGGCTCCCGCGCGCTGCTCGGCGGTGGCGAGACGGGTGACCGTACGGGCCTGCTCGCGTGCCAGCTCGCCGAGGACATGGCCCTCGTCCAGCGCGTGCTGCGGGTCGGGCGCGAGGAGGACGCGGGCGTACGGCCCGAGGCCGCCGCCGTTCTGGTACTGCCGCCTGGCCAGCAGGCCGGCGTCGGTCCGGCCGGCCCGCAGGGTGCGCCGGGCGCGGGCCAGTTCGCCGTCGAGGCGGGCCACCTCGGCGCGCTGCCGCGTCAGCTTCTCGGTGGTGCCGTTGTAGGTCTCGGTGGCCTGCTCGGTCTGCCGGTACAGCCGCTGAAGGTCCGTCAGCAGCTGGGCCACGGACTGCTGCGGCTCCGGTGCGGCCGCGGCGGGTACGGGCGCGAGGACGGCCTGGGCCGCCACCGCGGCCGCACCGGCAAGGCGCAGAAGGGCTCCTGGCACGTCGTCACCTCCGGGTGCGGAGAAAGCGGACTATCCGCCTCCTGACACAACCCGATAATCAGACGTGTCGGTGTCCGCTGTGTGCCCCGCCTACGCGGTTCGGCCCAGCGCTTTCACCCGTTCGCCCCGTCCGGCTTGCCGGCCGGCGCGGCGTCCGGCCGCACGCGCGGCTTCGACCAGGGCCACCTGAGCTTTCCGCCGGAGGCGTCGTCCGGGTCGTACCGGTACTTCCACCCCTGGATCAGCCCGAGCCGCTTGCTGTGCCCGCGCGGCACCCGCTGGTAGACCAGCACGGTGGGCGGCCCGCCGGCCGGGTCCGGGACGGGGATGCGGTACGTCTTCGGGGGGTGCCCGGTGGGACCGAGCAGGACGGGCAGCACGCGCCCGTCCATGGGGCCGCCCTCGAAGGGGGTGTCCTGGCTCTTCACAGGTTCAGTCTCGGCCATCCTCGGCGAGCGCGCCGAGGAGCCCCTCGGTCTGCGCATCGCGGCGCGCGGTGACCGTGAGGACGGCCACGAACTGGTCGACCAGCCAACGGCGCAGCTCCTCGGCCGGGGGCTGCTTCTCCTCGTCCAGCCAGATCAGGGAGGCCGCCTCCACGGCCGTGATCCACATCCGGACGGTCATCCGCAGCCGGGGACCGGGGTCGTCGATGTCGAGGTGCCGGTAGATGTGCTCGGCGGCGGACCGGCGCACCCCGTCCACGATGGCGGTGGTGCGGGAGGTCTCCACCACGCTGCCGCCCTGGAGCAGCGCGCTGAAACCGGTGTCGTGCCCGTCCACGAAGGCCAGATAGCGGTCGAGGGCGCGGGACAGCCGGTCCAGCGGCGAGCCCTCGCGCGGTTCGTCGAAGCACTGCCGCAGCTCCTCGGCGGCCGACCGCAGCGCGGCCTCGTACAGCTGGAGTTTCCCGCCCGGGAAGTACCGGTACACCAGGGGCCGCGAGACCCCCGCCGCCTCCGCCACGTCGTCCAGGGACACCTCCTCGGGCGCGCGGTGCGCGAAGAGGGAGAGCGCGGCGTCGAGGAGCTGGCTCCGTCGCTCCTCGACGCTGAGCCGACGGTAGGCGGGGGTGGCGGCCGGGGTCATGGACCGCAGCCTAATCGCCGGGGCGGCGGGAGGCGCCGGAGGCGGCGGCGGGCCCGCCCGGGCCGCGGACCGGCGGTCCGGGTCAGGCCAGCAGACCGGAGGACCTCCACAGCCGCCGGCCGGCACCGCGCAGCACGCCGATGTCGTCCAGGAAGTCGGTGAGCCGCTTCGCGCCCGTCTGCATGACCTCCCGGCGGTGCCCGCTCGCCTTCACCTGCGCCATCGCCTCCCGTTTGTCCAGGCCGACGTTGGCGTAGACCTCGGGGTTCACGAAGGCGACCGAGAAGATGCGCGCGAACTCGCCCGAGGTGACCCGGGTGAACTCCTGCGACCACTTCGGCGCGGTCACCATCTGGCGCCGCAGCTCCTCGCGGGCGTACCGGACGTGCCGCGCCTCCTCCACCACATGGATCCGCGTGACGCCCCGGACCAGCGGCTGGACCCGCTCGTCCGGGAACGTCAGCCGCTGCATCCAGTCCAGCACCTCCTCGCCGAGCAGCGTGGCGGTGAAGGAGCCGGGGGTGGTCGAGATGGTCTTGAAGAGGCGGCCCAGGTTCAGATGGGCGCGGCTCACCGGGTACCAGGGCGTGCCGCCCCGCTGGATCAGCCGCGCGAACATCTTGGAGTGCCGGCACTCGTCCTCGATCTCGGTGAGCGCGTACCGCACGTGGGCGCTCGTCGCCGGCTTGTCGTAGATGTGCCGGACGAGCAGCTGCATCAGGATGATCTCGAACCAGATGCCGAGCGAGGCCAGCGCGGCGGCCTCGTGCTGGGAGAGCAGGATGCGCTGTTCCTCGCTCATCCGCTGCCACATCGGGGTGCCGTAGAGCGACACCAGCTCCGGCGGCCAGAACCACTTGCCGTCCTCGAACGGCGCGTCCCAGTCCAGCTCCTTGTCCGGGTCGAAGGAGTGCTTGGCGGAGGAGACGAGCAGCCGCTCGGCCACCTGTTCCCGGTCCTTGAGCAGACCGAGCGCGTCGCGCAGTCCCTCCAGCGCGTCCGCTTCCGTCAGGGTCGTCATGGCTCCCTCACCTCGTTACCCGGGGGTAGTCGTCCTGCCTCTTATGAGACTGCTTGTCAGCAAGCCCGTCAATCCCTTGCGCAGGACTTGTTGACTCGGTGTCTACGTGTGAACCTGCGAAGTATGCCGACGTATGACCGCTACGCCATGGACCCGGGAGACTCCCTCTGGCAGGTGCCCGCAGCGGGCGCGGCCCGGTTCACCTGGGAGTACGACGACGGCCGCGACCGTCTGCTCGCCCTGTACCAGAAGGGCAAGGACAAGCAGTGGGACGGGGGGCGGCGCATCGACTGGGAGCGGGAGGTCGACCCGTACGACCCGCTCGGCACCCCCGACGAGGCGATGGCGCTCTACGGCACCCCGTACTGGGACAGGCTCACCGACCAGGACAAGGGCGAGCTGCGCCGGCACTTCGCCTCCTGGCAGTTCAGCCAGTTCCTGCACGGCGAGCAGGGCGCGATGATCTGCGCGGCGCGGATCGTGGAGTCGGTGCCCGACCTGGACGCCAAGTTCTACTCCGCGACCCAGACCATGGACGAGGCCCGGCACGCCGAGATCTACGGCCGTTTCCTGCACGAGAAGATCGGGCTCGTCTACCCGGTCAACGACAACCTCAGGTCGCTGCTCGGCGACACCCTGCGCGACAGCCGCTGGGACATGCCCTACCTCGGTATGCAGGTGCTCATCGAGGGGCTCGCGCTGGCCGCCTTCGGGCTGATCCGGGACACCACGGACAAGCCGCTGCCCCGGCAGATCCTGACGTACGTCATGCAGGACGAGGCGCGGCACGTCGCCTTCGGCCGGATGGCACTGCGCGACTACTACCGGCAGCTCACCGACGCCGAACGGCGCGAGCGCGAGGAGTTCGTCATCGAGGGCTGCCATCTGATGCGCGACCGGCTGCGCGGGGTGGAGGTGCTGGAGAACTTCGGCATCCCCAAGGCCGAGGCGGAGGCGCTCAGCGAGCGATCCGAGTTCCTCCAGCTCTTCCGCAAGCTGCTGTTCAGCCGGATCGTCCCGTGCGTCAAGGACATCGGGCTGTGGGGCGAGCGGCTCCAGCGGGCCTATGTGGACATGGGCGTCCTGGAGCTGGGCGACTCCAGTCTCGACCTGCTGATGGCCCAGGACGAGGAACTGGCCGAGCGGCTGGACGCCGAGCGCTTCGCCGCCGAGGAGCGGGACCGGGTGGCCGAGGTGGAGGCGGCGATCGAGGCCGGGGCGCCGGAGTCCTGACGGGCCGGCGTCCTGACGCGCCGGAGACGGTGACCGTCCGGTCTCCGGCCGGAACCCGTCCGGTCCCTGGCTGATAGCGGTCCCTTCGCCCGGATGCAGTAGCGTGCTGGCGTGTCCATGCCTCCGCCGCCGCAGCAGCCGCACCTCCCGAACCAGCCGCCGTACCCGAACCAGCCGCAGCCTCCGTACGGCCAGCAGCCCCAGGCCCCGGGCCCGTACGGCTCGCCGTACCCCCAGCAGCCGCACCCCGGGCAGCCCTACCCACCCCAGCAGCCCTACCCCGCCTGGGGCGCCCCGCCCATGGCCCCGCCGCCGAAGAAGCGGCGGATCGGCCTGGTGCTCGGGATCGTGGGCGGTGCCGTCGCGGCCGTCGTCGTGCTGCTCATCGTGATCGGGATGGTGGCCGAGAGCGGCTTCCCCGCGGCCGAGCGCAAGCTCACCCTGCCCAAGACGCTGCTCGACGGGAAGTACGAGCTGAGCCAGGACCTCTCCGGCACCGAGGGCAAGAAGATCGAGAGCGAGGCCGACGGCGCCTGGGACGCCAAGGACACCCACGGCGTGGTCGGCAGCTACGGCCAGGGCGGTGACGAGACCAAGGGCACCCTGGTGATCTCCGGCTTCTACGGCCGGTTCAAGAACGCCGGCGCGGCCCGCCGGAACATGATGAAGGGCGCGGCCGAGGGCGAGGGCGCGACGGTCGCCGTACCGGCCAAGGACTTCGGCCTCGATGTCACCATCACCTGCCAGGTGGTGACCCAGAAGCAGGTCGGCACGGAGATCAGCGTGCCCATGTGCGCCTGGGCCGACGGCAACACGGGTGCCACGGTGGCCGAGGTCTCCACGGCGACCGTGAACAAGGACCCGTCCGAGGTGGACCTGGAGGCGTTCGCGAAGGACACCCTCCGGATCCGCTCCGAGTCGGTCAAGCCGATCGGCTGACCGCCGCCGTCCGCTCCGGCGGCGGGCGGCGACGGGCCGTCCGCCACCGGTGCCCCGCGGCTCACTTCCCGAGGACCGCCCGCATCACCTCCCGGGCGATCGGCGCCGCGTCGCCGCCGCCGCTGATCTCGCCCCGGTCCGCCGAGGCGTCCTCCACCACCACCGCGACCGCCACCTGCGGCTCCGGCGAGGTGTCGGCCTGCGCCCAGGAGACGAACCAGGCGTAGGGCACCCCGGAGTTGCCGAGCCCGTGCTGGGCGGTGCCGGTCTTGCCGCCGACCAGCGCGCCCGGGATGGCCGCGTTGGTGCCGGTGCCGTCCTCGACCACACCGGCCATCAGCTCCATCAGCCGGGCCGCGGTGGCCGGCCGCATCACCTGCCGCCCCGGCCGGGCCCCGCTGCCGGCGACCGTCTCCCCGCCGTGCCGGGTGGTCCGCTCCACCAGGTACGGCGGACGCAGCAGGCCGCCGTCCGCGACCGCCGCCGCGACCATCGCCATCTGCAGCGGAGTGGCCCGCGTGTTGTACTGCCCGATCGAGGACAGCGCCAGCTGCGCCTTGTCCACCCGGGTGTCGAAGGTGCTGGGCGCCGCGGTGTACGGGATGCGCAGACCGGTGTCGTTGAACCCGAACGCCTGGGCCGTCGCCGCCATGTCCCGCACGCCCACGTCCACGCCCAGCTTGGCGAAGACCGTGTTGCAGGACCACTCGAAGGCGTCCCGCACCGAGGCGTCCGCACAGCCCTCGCCCTCGTTGGTCAGCCGGGTGGTGGTGCCGGGCAGCCGGTAGGGGTCCGGCGAGTCGGTCCGCTCGTCCAGGTCCGTGACCACGCCGGCGTCCAGGGCCGCCGCCGCGGTGACCACCTTGAACGTCGACCCCGGCGGATAGGTCTGCCGCACCGCCCGGTTGAGCATCGGCTTCTCCGGGTCGTGGTTGAGCCTGGCCCACGCCGACGACACCGCCTCGTTGTTGCCGGACAGCTCGGCGGGGTCGTACGACGGGCTGGTCACCAGCGCCAGGATCCGGCCGGTGGCCGGCTCGATCGCGGCCACCGCGCCCTTGCGCCCGGCGAGCGCCCGGTACGCGGCCTCCTGCGCCTGCCGGTTCAGGGTCGTGACGACGTCACCGCCGCGGGCCGGCTTGCGGGTCATGTCGTTCCACAGCGGCAGCGGCGCGAGCATCGGATCGCTGCCGGAGAGCACCCCGTCGGCGGCGTGCTCCAGGAACGTGGTGCCGTACGTCTGCGAGGAGAAACCGGTGACCGGCGCGTACAACGGGCCGTTCAGATAGGTGCGTTCGTAGCGCAGCTGCTCGCCGGTGTCCAGGGACCCGGTGACCGGCCCGCCGCCCACCAGGATGTTCCCGCGCGGCTGCTGGTAACGGGCGATCGTGGCGCGGCGGTTGGCCGGGTTGCCGTCGTACTCGGGGGCCTGCACGACCTGCACACGGGTGGCGTTGACCAGCAGGGCCGCCAGCAGCAGGGCGCAGAACGCGCAGGCGTGCCGGATGTACCGGGTCATCGGCCGCCCGCCCTCGGGAGTCCTGCCGTACTCGCTCATGGGGCCTCCCGGCCGTCGTACTGGCTGCGTGCCGAATCGCTCACCCGGACCAGCAGTGCCACGATCGCCCAGTTGGTGACCACCGAGGAGCCGCCCTGGGCGAGGAACGGCATCGCCATGCCGGTCAGCGGGATCAGCCCGGTGACCCCGCCCGCGATCACGAACACCTGGAGCGCCACGATCGAGGCGAGCCCGACCGCGAGCAGCCGGCCGAACGGCTCGCGCAGCGAGAGGGCCGCCCGGTAGCCGCGCTCCACGAGCAGCGCGTACAGCAGCACGATCGCCGCGAGACCCGCGAGGCCCAGCTCCTCCCCGGCCGTCGCCAGGATGAAGTCCGACTTGGTGGCGAAGCCGATCAGGGTGGAGTGGCCGAGCCCGAGGCCGGTGCCGAGGACCCCGCCCGCCGCGAACGCGAACAGCGACTGGGAGAGCTGGTTGGGGCCCTGCCCGGCCTCGATGGTGGCGAACGGGTGCAGCCAGTCCTCGATCCGCCCGTTGACATGTGGTTCGAGCTGCCCGACGGCGACCGCGCCGAGCACGGCCAGCAGCAGGCCGACCGCGATCCAGCCGGTGCGCCCGGTGGCCACGTACAGCAGCACCACGAACAGCCCGAAGAACAGCAGCGAGGTGCCCAGGTCCCGCTCCAGCACCAGCACGCCCACGCTCACCAGCCAGATCGTCAGGATCGGCCCGAGCACCCGCCCGGTCGGGAACTGCAGCCGCCACAGCCGGCGGCCGGTGTACGCGAGCGCGCTGCGGTTGGCGGCCAGATAGGCGGCGAAGAACACCGCGAGCAGCACCTTCGCGAACTCGCCCGGCTGGATGGAGAACCCCGCGATCCGGATCCAGATCCGGGCGCCGTTGACCGCCGGGAACAGGATCGGCAGCGCCAGCAGGACGAGGGCGGCCACCACGCAGACGTACGCGTACCGCTGGAGCACCCGGTGGTCGCGCAGCACCAGGACGACGCCGATGAACAGGCCCACCCCGAGGGTGGACCACACCAGTTGGGCGGGGGCCGCGTGGTCGTGGGGCGTCTCCAGGTCCAGCCGGTAGATGAGGACGAGGCCGAGCCCGTTGAGCAGCACGCCGATGGGCAGCGGCAGCGGATCGGCGTACGGCGCCCGGATCCGGACCGCGACATGGGCGAACAGGGCGAGCACGGCGAGCCCGGCACCGTAGCCGGCGGCGCCGGGCGGCACGGTGCCGGTCCGGGCCAGACCCACGGCGCAGTAGCCGTAGACGGACAGCAGGACGGCCAGCACGAGCAGGGACAGCTCGATGCCCCGGCGCCGGGGGAGGCGCACGGCGCGCGCGGGGGCGGGAGCCGCCGCCACGGTGGTTCCGGCCTTCGTCATGCCCGGAACCTACCCAAATAGGGCGTCATGTGCGCGTTCAGCCACACACGGCGGAGCGCCCGGGAGCGCGCGGCGGCCCGGCGCTAGTCGGCCATGGGCAGCGTCAGCGTGGCCACCGCGCCCCCGTCCGCCGCGTTGCCGAACGAGAGCCGCGCCCCCAGCACCTCCGCCTGCCCCAGCGCGATGGTCAGCCCGAGCCCGTGCCCCTTGGAGCCGCCCTCGGTGCGGAACCGCTGCGGACCGTGCGCGAGGAGGTACTCCGGATACCCGCCCCCGTGGTCCCGCACGGTCACCACGGGGCCGTCCACGGTCAGCACCACCGGAGGCGTCCCGTGCTTGTGCGCGTTGGCCACCAGATTGCCCAGCACCCGCTCAAGGCGCCGCCGGTCGGTCTCCACCCGGACGTCCCGCAGGACGCGCACCTCGGTGCCGGTGCCCGAGCCCCGCACCACCCGCGCGGCCAGCGCCGCCAGCTCCTCGGTGTCCACCTCCAGGCGCTCCCGCCCGGTGTCGAGCCGGGAGATCTCCAGCAGGTCCTCGGTGAGCGTGCGCAGCGCCGCCACCCGGTCCCGCACCAGCTCCGTCGGCCGGCCCGGCGGCAGCAGCTCGGCCGCCGCGTGCAGTCCGGTGAGCGGGGTGCGCAGCTCGTGCGCCACGTCCGCGGTGAACCGCTGCTCGCTCAGCAGCTTGCTCTGCAGCGAGGCGGCCATCGAGTCCAGGGCGGCGGCCACCGTCGCGACCTCGTCCTGCGGGCGGGTCGGATCCTTGGTGCGGGCGTCGTGCACCCGGGCGTCCAGGTCGCCCGCGGTGATCCGCCGGGCCACCTGCGCCGTGCCGTGCAGCCGGCGGGTCACCCGGGTCGTCGCGAACACGCCGACCAGCACGGTCGCCCCGATCGCCAGCCCCGACGACCACACGATCGACTGGTCGAGCCCGGCGATGGTGCGGGACTGCTGCGAGTAGTCGACCTCCACGGCGAGCGCCCGGTGCCCGGCCACCGGGCCCGCCGCCCACATGGTCGGTCGCCCCCGGTGCGCGGCCACCATCGTGCCGCGCTTCCCGGCCGCCGCCAGCGTCCGCAGCGGCTCCGGCAGCCCCGCCGGGTCCACCCCGGCGCCGGCCGGCGGCGTGTCCCCGGACTCGTACGCCTCGGTGGCGTCCGCGAGCCGGGACAGCGCGAGGTCGCGCGCCTGGCCGACGGTCTGGTCGGTCACCGAGACGTGCACCAGGACGCCGAGCAGCGCGGCCAGCGCGCAGCACATCACCGTGATGAACGCGGCGGCCTTGACGGCGAGGGCTCCGGCCCAGTGCGGCAGCGTGAGCCTCATCGCGCGCTCTCGGCGGACGAGGGCGAGGCGGACGGCGTCGTAGAAGGGGACGGCGCGGTCGAGGGGGACGGCGCGGTGGAGGGAGACGGCGTCTTGCTGTGCCGGCCGTCGCCGACGTGCAGGTACTCGTCGCGGGAGAAGACCATCGCGCGCTGGTCCGGGTCCCACACCCAGGTGGTGCGGTACTCGTAGCCGGAGATGTCGGCGGGCGAGCGCTCGATCAGCGCCCGGCCGGCCAGCTCCACCCCGGTCAGCGCGTCGTTGTCGGCCAGCACCTGCACCAGCCTGTGCCCCTCGACGGTGTACACCCGCACCGCCGTCTGATTGGTCGGGTACAGCCGGAAGCCGAGCGTCAGATCCGCCCTGCCGTCCCCGGTGAGGTCCCGGTAGTACGGCTTCAGCAGCGGACACCGGGCCCGGTCCCCGCCCGGCCGGCACTGCGCCATCCGGTCGACGGTCCCGTGGTACGGGCCCTTGGGGCCGTAGTCGTCGGGGTGCGCCGCCAGCTCCGCCTCGACGACCGCGACCGGATCCACCTTCCGGATGTCGTCGCCGGGGACCGTGATGCCCTTGACGGTCTCCCGGGTCGACACGTCGTAGGGGTAGGCCGGGCTGGAGGCGGGCCTCAGGTTCGGCCAGAGCTTGGCGGGGCTCACGGCCGTCGGGGTCGACCCTGCGGCGCGCAGTCCGCCGGTGTCCCCGCACGCCGTCGCCGTGGCCGACAGCACGGCGACGGCGGCCACGGCGAGGGCGGCGCGCACGGGGCGAGGGGCTGGCACGGTGCTCCTGGGGTCGGGGTCGGGCGGGGCCCCGTACACCTTAATCGGTGATTTCGTAGGCAAGTGTTATTAATTCATGACGAAAGTCCGTTTTGCGTATCGGACCCGCGTGCTGGGAGAGAGGCTACTCGGCCAGCTCCTCCAGCAGCCGCGCGGTCGTCAGGCCCGCCCGCAGGTACTCCACGAACAGCTCGTTGTGCAGCGCCCACGCCCCGCGCCCGGCCCGGACCAGCTGGATCGCCCGGTCCGCCGAGTCACCCCGCTGGACCAGCGCGTGCGCGATCACCAGCCCCGAGCGGTTGTACCCGTGGTAGCAGCGCACCAGCACCCGGCGGCCGGCCTCCCGCGCCTCGTTCGCCGCGCGCGCCAGCCGGATCACCCCCGCGAGCTGCGTCCCGTCCAGCGGACCGTCCGGAATCGGCCACACATGGTGCTCCACCCCCGGATCGGGGCCGTACCCCGGCAGCCGCAGCAGGGACTGCACGACATCGAACTCGTCCCGCACGACCGCGAACTCCAGCCGGCCCGAACGGGCCCGGAACTCGTGCCCGCCCATCCACAGGCCGGGCACGATCTCGCTCCACGGGCTCTCCGGAGCCGGTACGTCGGGCTGCTTTCCGCGGGTCCGCAACGGCGCCTCCCCAACTCCCCCCGCACGGGGCCGCCCTCCACGGTAACCGGTCTTGCCCCGGGAGCACCCCGCCTGTTCCCATGGTCGGGGGGTGATGGCGCATGAGCGGACTGCGCGTGGTGCCGGCCTTCCGGCACGGCCGGGAGCGGCTGTACGTCTGCCGTGAGGACGGCAGCAACGTCGCCTGGTACGACCGTGAGACGGGCCGGGTCAATCTGCTCGCCGAGGACAGCGGACAGGACGTGCTCGACACCCTGAAACCCTTCCTCACCGGCCCGGTGACCGTGGGCCCGCCACCGGTCCCGACTCCGGCGGAACTCGCCCGGCTCACCCTGCACCCGGACGACGACCTGGCCCCCAACCGCCCCGGCGAGGCCCTGCTCGTCGCCCTCGAACGCGACCCGGGCCCCGCCCGCCGGCTGCGCCCCGACCCGCGCCGGCGCGCACTGGCCGCCGAGCAGACCGTCGGCGGGGCACTGGACGGGCTGGAGGGCGCGGGCTGGCACACCCTGCACTCCGTCCCGCTGCCCGGCGGCGACCGCGTCCACCATCTGCTGATCGGCCCCGGCGGCCTGTTCGCCGTGCACGCCCTGTACGCCCGCAAGACCCGGGTCCTCGTCGCCGGTCCGATGGTCACCCTGGGCCGCCGCGAGGCCGAGCCGCTGCTGCGCCGGCTGCGCGCGGACGCCGACCGCGCCTCCTACGCCCTGACCGCCGAGGTCCGCCCGCTGCTGGCCCTGCTCGGCCCGGCCGAGGTGACCGTGACGGCCGAGCCGCGCGGGGTGCGGATCCTGGCGGACACCGAGCTGGCGGGCCTGGCCCGGCTGGGCGGGGTGCTCAAACCGGCCGACGTGGAGGCGCTGCACGGGATGGCGCGGGACCGGAACACCTGGGGGAGGGTGTAGCGGTCTGGGGTCTGCGGTCTGGGGTCTGCGGTCTGCGGCCTGCGACCCGTGGTCTGCGGCCTGCGACCCGTGGTCTGCGGTCTGCGGCCTGCGACCCGTGGTCTGCGGTCTGCGGCCTGCGACCCGTGGTCTGCGGCCTGCGGCCTGCGACCCGTGGTCTGCGACCTGCGACCTGCGGTCCGGGACCGCGGACCCGGCGGCGGGCGCGGGTCAGGGCAGCGGCACGGCCTCGGCCGGATCCGTCAGGGGTGCCATCAGCTCGCCGAGGTCCGCCAGCCGCTGGGCGATGTCGCCGGCCAGGAACTCCAGCTGCCCCGGGCTCCGGCAGCCGGCGACCTCGTCCCAGGTCACCGGCGCGGACACCAGCGGGGCGCGGCGGGCGCGCACGGTGTACGGGGTGGCCGTGGTCTTGCGGCCCGCGTTCTGGCTCCAGTCGACGAACACCTTGCCCGGCCGCAGGCTCTTGGTCATCCGGTGCACCACCAGCCGGGGCAGCGCCCGCTCGGCCTCCACCGCCAGCGCCTTCGCGTACTCGGACGCCCGCTCGGACGAACTCCCGCGCACCGCCGCCAGCAGGTGCAGCCCCTTCGACCCGGCGGTCTTCGGGTACGCCGCGATCCCGTCCGCCGCCAGCCGCTCGCGCAGCCACAGGGCGACCTCGCAGCAGTCCACCACGGTCGCCGGCGGCCCCGGATCGAGGTCGAAGACCAGCCGGTCCGCCTCCTCCGGGCGCCCCACCAGCCACTGGTGCGTATGGAACTCGGCGACCAGGTTCGCCGCCCAGACCAGGCTCGGCAGATCCTGCACCACCACCATCCGGGCCGGGCTGTCCGCCGACGACCGCGGCACCTCGGCGGTGGTGACCCACTCGGGCGTACCCGGCGGCACGTTCTTGGTGAAGAACCGCTGCCCCGTGGGACCGTCCGGATAGCGCAGGAAGGACACCGCCCGGTCGCGCAGGTGCGGCAGCAGGGCGGCGGCGGTGGTCGCGTAGTAGTGCAGCAGCTCCCCTTTGGTGAAGCCCGTCTCCGGATACAGCACCTTCTCCAGATTGCTGAGCGCGACCCGGCGCCCCTCCACCTCAGTGATAGGCGTCATAGGATGACAATCCCAGATGAACCGGATAAATCGGGAAAGGAAGGGTGCGGCACGTGCGATCGATATGGAACGGCGCCATCTCCTTCGGCCTCGTCAGCATCCCGATCAAGCTGGTGAACGCCACGGAGAGCCACTCGATCTCCTTCCGGCAGATCCACACCGAGGACAACGGCCGCATCCGCTACCGCAAGGTGTGCGAGGTGGAGGACCGCGAGGTCGGCCAGGCCGAGATCGGCAAGGGGTACGAGGACGCCGACGGCACGATCATCCCGATCACCGACGAGGACCTCTCCCATCTCCCCCTGCCCACCGCCCGCACCATCGAGATCGTCGCCTTCGTGCCGGCCGACCGGATCGACCCGCTCCAGATGGACGCCGCCTACTACCTGGCGGCCGGCGGCGCCCCCGCGGCCAAGCCGTACACGCTGCTGCGCGAGGCCCTCAAGCGCAGCAACAAGGTCGCCATCGCCAAGTACGCGCTGCGCGGCCGGGAGCGCCTCGGCATGCTGCGCGTGGTCGGCGAGGCCATCGCCATGCACGGCCTGCTGTGGCCGGACGAGGTCCGCGCGCCGGAGGGTGTCGCCCCGGACGTCGACGTCACCATCCGCGACCAGGAACTCGACCTGGCGGACGCCCTGATGGACACCCTCGGCGAGGTCGACCTGGCGGACCTGCACGACGAGTACCGGGAGGCCCTGGAGGAGGTCATCGCCGCGAAGGCATCGGGCGGCGTCCTGCCCGAGGCTCCGGAGCCCGCCGCAGGCGGCAAGGTGCTCGACCTGATGGCCGCGCTGGAGAGCAGCGTACGGGCGGCACGGGAGTCGCGCGCCGAGCCCGCCGGCGGCGGGGCCGAGGTCAGACCCCTGCCCCGACGGCAGACCGCGCCCAAGCAGACGGGCGGCAAGAAGTCGACGTCCACGGCGAAGAAGACCGCCGCCAAGAAGACGGCGTCGGCGAGGAAGTCAACCTCCAAGGCGACGCAGGGGGCGAAGAAGACGTCGGCGGCGAAGAGCACGGCGAAGAGCACGGCGAAGAAGGCGCCGGCGAAGAAGACGGCTTCGCGCAAGCGGTCGGCTTGACGGGGTAGAGGGGCGCGGCGCTTCAGGTCGCCCCCCGCCGGCGGGGCAAGCACCCCGTTCACCTCCCCCTCCCCCTCCCCCTCCACCTCACCCCTGGGTCACCCCACCCGCCCCCGAGCCGCCACGGCCAGACCGCCCCCGCAGACGGCCAGGACGGCCAGCGTGACGCCGAAGGCCGTCGTGCCGGTGGTCAGCCCCACCGCGTCGGTCAGGTACCCGGCGGTGACCGGAAGAAGGCCGGCGGGCAGGTAACCGCCCACGCTGAGCGCCGCGTTGGCCTCGGCGAGCCGCGCCCCCGGCACCGTGGAGTTCAGCAGGGACAGACCGCCCAGCTGCCCCAGGCCCTGCCCCGCCCCCGCCAGCAGCACCGCCGCGGCCAGCGCCGGGACCGACCCGGCGTGCACGGCGGTGACGAGCGCGAGCATGCCGAGAGCGGTGGCGGCGGCACCGGTCACCAGGACCGTACGGCGGCGCAGTCGGCGTACCGCGAACTGCACCCCCGTCGCGCTGAGGAACATCGCGAACGCCAGCGCCCCGGAGACGATCCGGCTGTCGGTGCCCAGCAGGCCCGACAGCAGCGAGGGGCCGAGGGACAGCACGAAGGACGTGGCGGTGATGCCGGGCGCGAACACGGCGACGCCCAGGGCGAGCTGCCGTCCGGCGCCGCGCGGCACCCCCGGCACCCGTACCCAGGTCCCGGCACCCGCGCCGGCCCGGCCGGGCCGCCGTACCGGCATCCGGAGCACCACCACGACCGCCGTGGCCAGCAGCACCGCCTCCACCGCGAACACGGTGACCGTGGGCCCGGGCAGCGTCTCCGACAGCACACCCGCGAGCAGCGGCCCGAGGCCGGCGCCGAACACCATCGCGCAGGAGGCGAGCAGCGCCGCGAGCCGGCGGCGGCCGGGACCGGCCACGTCCGTCACCGCGGCCATCCCCGCCGAGACCACGGCCCCGACCGCGACACCGGTGCACAGCCGGGCGACGACCAGCGCGGCCACCCCGCCGGCGGTGGCGAAGACCAGGCAGGCCACCAGCGCGAGCCCCAGCGCGGGCAGCAGCACGGGCTTGCGGCCGAGCCGGTCGGAGACGACACCGCAGACCAGCAGGGAGCCGAGCAGCCCGGCGATGTAGCAGGCGAACACCACGGTCAGCGTGCCCTTGCTGAACCCCATCTCCCGCTGCCACAGCACATAGAGCGGGGTGGCCGCGTTGGACAGCACGAACACCGCTGTCACGGGCCACGCGGCGAGCCAGACCCAGCGCAGGGGCGCATCACCGCTCCCGTCGCCGCCCGCGGCCCCCGCGGCTCCCGCGACCCCCGCGGCGCGCACGTCGCCCGTCGTCTCCGTCATGACACAGTCCTCCCCGAGCACCGGCAGTACGACTTGACTCGTACTTGTACGAGTTCGATCGAACCTAACACGTAGTACGATCGGAGTCGTACAGGAAGTCGGGGAGAGGGAGCCGCAGATGACCGCGGAGCGGAGCGAACGGACCCGGACTCGGCCTCGGCCGGCCGGGGCGATCAAGGTGCTGCCGGAACCGCCGGGCGTGCCCGACCCGCTGCCCGAACCGGCCGTCCGCGACCTCCGTCTCGAAACGGTGCTCGGCGCGCTCAGCGACCCCCTGCGGCTGCGGATCGTCCGCAAACTGCTCCTGGAGTCGGAGGCGTACGACCACACCTGCGGCTGGTTCGGCCTTGACCGCCCCAAGTCCTCGCTCACCCACCACTTCCGGGCGCTGCGGGAGGCGGGCATCACCCGCCAGCGCCAGTACGGCCTCGAACGCCGCAGCCAGGTGCGCGTCGCCGACCTGAACGCCCGCTTCCCGGGCCTGCTGGACCTCGTGACGGCATGGACCCCGCCGGACCAGGACTGACCGCTGCGGGCGCGGGCGTGGGCGCGGGCGACCGGGCGGCCTCCGGTCACAGGGGCCGGCCGCGCGACCGGACGCTAAGATCACGCTCTTGCACGGATCAAGATCATGGGGGGGCATGACGACGAGCCGACGTGCTCGCACCACCGCGTACGCCGCAGCGGCCGCGACACTGCTCGTGGCGGCGGCCGGCGCGTGCTCGTCCGCCAAGAAGCTGCCGAACATGACCGGTTCGCAGCTCCAGGCGGCCCAGGACGAGGCACAGAGCGCCGGTTTCACCAACCTCAGCTCCGAGGACGCTACCGGCCGGGGCCGGGCCCGGCTCTGGGACCGCAACTGGCGTGTGTGCTCCCAGAATCCCAAGGCCGGCGAGGCGGACCCGGAGACCCTCGTGGTCTTCCAGGTCGTCAAGAAGGGCGAGTCCTGCCCCTCCTCGACGGACGGCTACCTGGCCATGCCGGGCGACGAGATGCCCGGCTACGGCGGACGCGGACTCATGGACGCGATGGATCAGATGGCGGCCCTGACCGGAGAGGTCACCGCGGTCGACGCGACGGGCAAGCACCGAGGCACGGACAACGAGAACGACTGGCGCGTCTGCACCACGGTGCCCGCCCCCGGCGAGACGATCGACCAGGACGTCCGGTTCAACGTGGTCCGCAACGGGGAGAAGTGCCCGGCTGCCCGGTGACCCCGGCGGCCTGCGAAGAGCCGTGGACGAGGAGCCGCCCCGGACGAGCTGTGGCTGTCGCTGTCGCTGTCGCTGTGGCGGGGGCGGGGGCCTGTCCGGCGGGTGGCGCCGGACAGGCCCCCGCCCCCGAGGAGCCCTCAGCGTTTGAGCGTGAAGGTGAAGCCACCGGAGAGTTTCCCGCTCAGCCGGACGGCCGAGACGAGTCTCCCCTCCGCGATCAGCCTCTCGACCTCGGCCCGCGAAAGACCGCAGCCTTCGGCGATCAGCCGCACCGGCCGGACGGGGATCCGCGCCGCGAAGCGGACCGATACGTCGATCACCTCGCGGTCCAGGTGACCCGGTCCGCCGGTGTCGAGGCGCCAGGCGCCGTCCCAGTCGAGGGCGATGCGATTACGGCGCCGCACGACCGGATCCTGGAGCAACTCGGCTGCCAGGCCAGGGTCGTTGTCATGCATCCGGTCCAGCAGTCCGGGCCGTACGGAGCGCACGTTCATCCGCTCCAGGACCGTGAACTTCGCCGTCTCCCCGCAGCCGGTACAGAGCGCGAGGAGCCAGGCGTCGATGAGCTTGTGGTTGGCGTTGACGCGAAACTTGCCGTTCGCCCGGAAACGCTCGGAAGCGCACGTGTGGCAGCGCCGGAGAACGAGCGGAAGGCAGGTGGGTACGACCACCCAGGTATTGAGCACAGATGTACACCGGTTCCAGTGAGAAATCCGCAGCAAAAAGGAGCGCGGCGCCTATGCGCGACGCGCGACGATTCATCGCTCGGGAGGTCTCACAGGGTGTACAACGGCACGTCCTCGGTCAGACGACTCGGTCCGACGGCACGGTACTGAAGCACGACCGCGCCGCTCCACCGGTTTTCCGACGCCCCGCTGGATCCCGGCGACGGGACGACGGGACGACGGGGACTACGGGGCGACGGGACGACGGGGACTACGGGGCGACGGGACGACGGGGACTACGGGGCGACGGGACGACGGGGACTACGGGGCGACGGGACTGTGGGGCGACGGCGCCACGGCAGACGCGACGCGGTGCGGTCACTGCTGGCCGGAGCCGCCGCGGGCCGCGCTCACGATGAGATCCGTGACCACCTGCGGGTGGGAGATCATGGACACGTGCGAGGCGTCGATCTCCACCGTCTTGCGCGCGTGGGCCCGCTTGGCCTCGTACCGTTCCAGACTCGGGTTGATGGCCCGGTCCTGCTTGCCCACGACCATGTAGACCGGCTTGTCCCGCCAGGCCGCCGCGGTGAGCTTGTCGGTGAACGCGGACTGCGCGATCGGGCGCTGCGTCGACGCCATGACGGACGTCTGCTGCTGCGGGAGGTCCTGGGCGAAGACCGAGCGGAGCTTGTCGGCCTGGATGTACAGGTCCGTGCCGGTGCCGCCGTCGCCGTTGCGGAACGGCACCTGCTTGAGCGCCTTGGCGAGCGGAGCGGCCGGGAACTTGCCGGAGAGGCTGGTGAACGACTCGCCCTTGTCCGGCATGAGCGCGTTGACGTAGACAAGTGCCTTGACGTTGTCGAGCCCGGCGGCCGCCTGCGAGATCACCTCGCCGCCGTAGGAGTGCCCGACGAGGACGACGGGCCCCTTGATGGTCTTCAGCAGACTGTTCAGGTAGGTCGAGTCCTGGGGTATGCCGCGCAGCGTGTTGGCCGGGGCGATGACCTGGTAGCCGTCCCCCTGCAGACGCTGCACCACCGCGTTCCAGCTCGACGCGTCGGCGAACGCTCCGTGCACGAGCACCACGGTCGGCTTCTGCTGACTCCCCGGCGCCCTGCCGATACCGTCCGCTGCGTGAGCAGGCACCACGGTCACGGCGGAAATCACCGCCGCTCCGAGCGCCAGCCCGACCCGTCCTGATGTCAGGATCCCAGAGCCGCTCATGTGCTTCCACTTCCTCGACGTACAAGGCGAACTCGGCACCTCCGCGCCGGAGAACGGCGAGGATCAGGCGGAAGGCGTGGAACACAGCCGCCGCGCGAGCCGATGATGGGCACCAGACCAGCGTATCCCTGATTCGACCCGGGGCAAGCCGAGAATCTATCCGGAAACAGCAGAATGAAGCCCATTCATACACTGAATCACCCGCCGATCTGCCTGACGGAATCCCGGAAATCCGCCTGCTTTTGAAATCCTGTTTGAGATCCCGTCCCCAAAGACCTGGCCGGCCGACGACAGTGCCGGACGGCACAGGGCCGTCATTCGCGAGCCCTGTCCGGCCGGCGGTCAGGGCCTGACCGCGAACACCATGCCGATGTCGCCGGCCTGCTGCACCGGGTCCTGCTCGGTGCTGACCGTGAAGCCGTGCGCGAGGAGGACCTCGCAGACCGTGTCGCGGTTCTGCTGCCAGCGCTCCACTTCGACCACGGCCTGGCGGACCAGCGGCCAATGCCGTTCCTCGATGCCTCTGAGCACATCGAGTTCGGCGCCTTCCACATCGACCTTGAGCAGGTCGATGTGGTCGATACCCTGCTCGTCGAGCACGGATGACAGGGGCCTGACCTTCACCCGGTGCGTCTCGAGCCGCAGCATCGCCCGCAGCTTGCGGCTGACGAGAAGGGCGAGGAGGGGAGCGGGTACGCGGCGCAGGACCGGCCCGAGGCCGCCCCGGCGGATCATTTCGACGACGCTGGCGGTGACCCGCCGCCGCTCGGCCTCGATGTTCCCTTGATCCCGCGAGGAGGACGAGAAGATCGTGGCGGCCGGGACATAGCTGAAATCGAGCTCGTCGTCACGGGACGCCAGGCCGTAAGGGAGCGCGGTCAGACGTCCGTCGAAGAATTCGCGGGCATTGCGTTCGAGCGTCGCGTGGAGTGGCGGAACCGGCTCGAAGGCGTAGATCCGCACGTCCCCGTCGAGCCGCTCATAGACGGCCGCCGAGAACACGCCGATGTTGGCACCCACGTCGAGCACCGTCGCGCCCGGCGCGCACGCGACGCCGTGGCTGAAGTAGCCGCCCACCTCCTTGCGCAGGAAGGACGCCTCCCAACGATTGATACTGTGCAGTTCAATCGTATTCATGGTCATGACAAGGTCATGTACCAGGATCGGAGCCAACAATCCAGCGCGCACGCTTCACTTCGGCCGCCCTGCGAGCGGCCGGCCGAACTGCCCCGCAGTCCCGCCCCTCGCCCTGCGGTCTTGTGGCCCCCTCCCGTTTGAGCACAGGGGGGCCTCGTGGAGCTGCACGTCACGCGCTGGAGGAAGTACGGGCACGACCGCCTGTACGCCAACCTGCCTGATGGCACCGCGGTCGGGTGGGCGGACGTCAGGACCGGGGGCATCACGGTATTACGAACCGAGCACCGCGACGACGTAACCGCCGCCCTGACAAGGCACTTACAGAACCTCACCGCGACGCTCTGGCCGGACAGGACACCCGAGGCCGAGGCCCGTCCCATGCTCCCGCCCCTGACGCCGGCCGACGACCTGGCCGTCAACCCTCCCGGGCAGTCCCTGCGCGACCTGCTTGACGAAGCCGGCCCGGGACTGATCGAGCGACTCGTCGCACGGCTTCTGCGGCGACCGACGGAATGGGACTCCTGGCGCAAGGGACTGGCGGGGTCCCCTTGTCCGGCAAAGTGGATGTCGATCACTTGCTGATCGGTCCTGGCGGGGTGTTCAGCATCAACACGAAACACCACCACAAGAAGGCCGTATGGGTCGGGGACGATTCCGTGAAAGTCGATCACGGGAAACCGGCGCCCTACGTACGCAAGAGCCGGGCGGAGGCCAATCGAGTGGTCCGAGTGCTTGAGCGCTACTGCGACTTTCCCGTACGGGTCCAGCCGGTGCTCGTCTTCGTCGGCGTCACCGAGCTGAAGGTGGTCGCTTCGCAGCTCGATGTCCGGGTGTACGAGGAACGCCAAGTGGCCTCCCTCGCCCCACTCTCAGGCGTACTCATGGCGGACCAGGTGGAGCAGGTGTACAGCGTGGCCCGCCATAGGCAGGCTTGGAGCAAGGCCTGATTCGGTACGCCTTGGCAAGGCGCGTGGTTCAGGCGTCCCAGCGGGTGGTGATGGCTTCCGCGACGCTGAAGAGCGCATCGCACTCCGCGCACTGTGCTGTGCCGAAAACGTAGGTCAACTTATGCGCGACACCGCTCTGGCCGTCGGCGAGCGCGCGACTGTGGAGTCTTCGGGCCAGCCCCTGCAGAGCTGAGGCGTCTGCGGGCTGCAACGGCATCTTCTTTACCGCAGTCTCATCCATGTACATGCTGTCCGCGGTCGAGAAGAAGCCGTACTCGCCGAGGACGATGAAGTTCTCCGTGCCGCAAAAAGGGCAGGGCACCTCGTATTCCTCGTCGTTCAGCCCGTCGAGCTGCTCGCCCCAGATCTCGACCCCCTCGAAGCTGATGAGCGCGGCCAGCAAGTAGACGTAAGTGCCAGGGTCGTCGCCGAGAGTCGGATCTCGAAGGGCTTCCTCTGTCAGTTGCGCCAGGTCGGCCATCTCCGAGGCGTAGGCAATGTGGGGATCTTGCTCGCCGTATGGCTGATCAGTGCTGGCCGCGATGGCGCCGGCCAGCACGAGTGGCATCTGCCTGTCCCCGGGTGACCATCGGCGTGCCATGTCGCGCAGAACCGGCAGGGCCGCGTGGCTTGCCGAGTAGACGGTGCCCTGATGGCACAGTCGGGACCAAAGGGCGGTCCAGCCTGGATCATTTGCTGCCGGGCTCACCGCGTTGAGCAAGCCGGGAATGTCTTCTGCCGAGCCGTAGGCGTGGTGGAGCCGGGACCAGTCCGTCATGTCAGCGATCCAAGCAGTCGGGCACAGCAGGCTGTACGGCTGGGGCCGCGCCCGTTGCCCTGCCACCACGGCAAGCCAAGCCGAGCGCCGGAAGGGGGAACGACCTGCGGCGGTGCTTCTAGATCCCGTCCACAGCCCGACATACGGCCGCCCTGCGCGGCAAGCACCTGCACATACGCGAAGACCCCGTCCGCAGCGAACACGCTGTCGGCGGGGTCTTCAGACACTCCATACGAAGTGCCCCCGGCAGGATTCGAACCTGCGCACACGGCTCCGGAGGCCGTTGCTCTATCCCCTGAGCTACGGGGGCGTGTCGGGCGCTGAGCTTCTCGCTCGCGGCGACGGGTAGAACATTAGCAGGTCCGGCGGGGTGATCAGGAACCCGTTTCCCCGGGTGAGGGTGGGCGGGTCCCCGGTAGGGGGTGGAAGTAGGGAAAACCCGGACGCGGTGGCCGGTCCGGACCTACTCTCGACGTGTGCCAGGCGCTTCGGGTCGGGTGCTTGTTGTGGACGACAACAAGGTCATCCGGCAGCTGATCAGGGTCAACCTCGAGCTGGAAGGGCTAGAGGTCGTGACCGCGGCCGATGGTGTCGAGTGCCTGGAAGTGGTGCATCAGGTGCGGCCCGACGTCGTGACGCTCGACGTCGTCATGCCCCGGCTCGACGGGCTGCGCACCGCCGCCAGGCTCCGGGCCGATCCTCGTACGCGCGATCTGCCGCTCGCCATCATCAGCGCCTGCACGCAGTACGAGGTCGAGACCGGGCTCGACGTCGGCGTGGACGCCTTTCTCGCCAAGCCCTTCGAACCCGCCGAGCTGGTGCGGCTCGTCATGGGCCTCATGGAGCGCCGGAGCGGGCAGGGCGAGCACGGAGGACGGGGTGGGCAAGGGGGTGGGGGCGGCCGCGGGGGAGACGGTGGCCGAGAACCCGGCGGGGGTGGTGACGGGGAGGCCGATGGTGACGAGGTTTCCCCCGGTCATGGCGTCTCGCCCGTCTCGCCTGCTTCATCTGCTTCGCCTGTCTCCCCTCATGACGGCGTCTCTCGCCGCACCGCATAACCCACCCACCACAGCCAGCGGTCCCGCCCCGAGCGTCCGTCTCCTCACCGCATATCCGCCCGTCTCCACGGCCAGCGTCCCCCGCAGCCGGAGCCTCCCTCGGACCGCACGCCGCCCCCCGCCGGGACGGCAGCCCCCGCACGTACCAGTCCCTCCCCGCGCCCCCGCCCCGCCCCTTAACGAACGCCCGCACCCCCGAGCCCCCCCGCCCCCACTCCAAACGCCCCGCCCCCGAGCACCCCCCCGCGTCACCCCCAACCAGTTCGCGTGCCCACCCCCCGCGTCACCCCCAACCAGTTAGCGTCCCCACCCCCCGCCTCCCCTACGCTTGTCCCGTGACCCCCGTCGAGCTGTCCCGCACCGTGTTGCACGCGGTGCGTCGTGCTGTCGATGACGGGGAGCTGAGTGTGACCGTGCCCGAGCGGGTCGTGGTGACCGAGCCGGGGCCCGGGGGGTGCGGGGACTTCGCGACCAACGTCGCGCTGCGGCTCGCGCGGCCGGCGGGGCAGCCGCCGCTGCGGGTGGCCGAGATCCTGCGGGACCGTCTCGCGGATGCCGCCGGGATCCGGGACGTCGTCGTCACCGGGCCCGGGTTCCTCAACATCAGCCTCGACGGCGAAGCCGATCCTGTCGCCGGGCTCGTGCGGGAGATCCGGGAGCGCGGCGCCCGGTACGGGCACGGGGACGCCCTGGCCGGTCAGGTCGTCGCGCTGCGCGTGCCGTACGAAGTGCGGGCCGAGGTCGTCGCCGACGCCGTCGTACGGATCGTCGGGACCCAGGGCGGGCGGGCCACCGTCGAGCACGGCGAGCCCGTCAATCTGCGGCCCGTGCCCGCGCCGGAGGACCCCGCCCCGCTCGGGCCCGACGCCGCCCGGTGGTCGCTGCTCCACCCCGCCCCGCACGACCGGCCCAGGATCACCGCCGATCATCTGGTCCAGCGCGAGGGCAACCCCCTCTTCCGCGTCCGGTACGCCCACGCCCGCGTCCGCTCCCTCAGCCGCAACGCCGCCCGCCTGGGATTCACCGCCGAGCCCGGGCCCCTCGACGCCGCCGCCGGCGAGCCCGGTGCCGTCGGTCCGTCCCCGAGCCCCCTTCTCACCCCCCTCGCCGACCACCCCCGCATCCTCGCCGCGGCCGCCATCCACCGTGCCCCGGACCGGGTCGCCCGGCATCTCGTCACCGTCGCCGATGCCGTGCTGACCCTGCTGCCTTTCGTGCTTCCCGTCGGTGAGGAGAAACCCTCGGCCGCCCACCGTGCCCGGCTGGCCCTCGCCGAAGCCGCTGGGACGGTGCTGGCCGGCGGCCTGTCCCTGCTCGGCATCGACGCACCCGAACATCTCTGAGGCGCCCCGAGAGCGATGCGCCCCGGAGAGAGACAGAGAGTCTGAGAGTCCACGTCATGAGCCGTTCCGCCCACCCCGCCGGGCCCCGCCACGCCGATGTCCTGCCCGAGGGGCACTACTCGGCACCGCCCGCCGACCTGAACGCCCTGGACCCCAAGGTCTGGGCGCAGACCGTCACGCGCGACGCCGACGGTGCCGTGACCGTCGGCGGTATCGAGGTCACCCGGCTCGCCGAGGAGTTCGGGACCCCGGCCTACATCCTCGACGAGGCCGACTTCCGGGCCCGCGCGCGTGCCTGGCGTACCGCGTTCGGTCCGGACGCCGACGTCTTCTACGCGGGCAAGGCCTTCCTCTCCCGCGCCGTCGTGCGGTGGCTGAACGAGGAGGGGCTCAACCTGGACGTGTGCTCGGGCGGTGAGCTGGCCACCGCGCTGAGCGCCGGCATGCCCGCCGAGCGCATCGCCTTCCACGGCAACAACAAGTCCGCCGAGGAGATCCACCGGGCCGTCAGCGAGGGCGTCGGGCGGATCGTCCTCGACTCCTTCCAGGAGATCGTGCGGGTCGCCCATGCGGCGCAGTCGCTCGGGAAGCGGCAGCGGGTCCAGATCCGGATCACCGTGGGTGTGGAGGCGCACACGCACGAGTTCATCGCCACCGCCCACGAGGACCAGAAGTTCGGGATCCCGCTCGCCGGCGGGCAGGCCGCCGAGGCCGTGCGGCGGGCCCTGCAGCTCGACGGGCTGGAGGTGATCGGGATCCACTCGCACATCGGGTCGCAGATCTTCGACATGTCCGGGTTCGAGGTCGCCGCCCACCGGGTGGTCGGGCTGCTGAAGGACATCCGGGACGAGCACGGTGTCGAGCTGCCCGAGATCGACCTCGGCGGCGGCCTGGGGATCGCCTACACCAGCGACGACGACCCCCGCGAGCCGCACGAGATCGCCAAGGCGCTCACCGAGATCGTCACGCGGGAGTGCGAGAGCGCGCGGCTGCGGACGCCGCGGATCTCCGTCGAGCCCGGCCGGGCCATCGTCGGGCCCACCGCCTTCACCCTGTACGAGGTCGGCACGGTCAAGCCGCTCGACGGCCTGCGCACCTACGTCTCCGTCGACGGCGGCATGTCGGACAACATCAGGACCGCGCTCTACGACGCCGAGTACAGCGTCGCTCTCGTGTCCCGGACCAGCGACGCCGCGCCCATGCTCGCCCGGGTCGTCGGCAAGCACTGCGAGAGCGGGGACATCGTGGTCAAGGACGCGTTCCTGCCGGCCGACCTGGCGCCGGGCGACCTGATCGCCGTACCGGCCACGGGCGCGTACTGCCGGTCCATGGCCAGCAACTACAACCATGTGCTCAGGCCGCCCGTCGTCGCCGTGCGCGACGGCGAGGCCCGGGTGATCGTCCGGCGGGAGACCGAGGAGGACCTCCTCCGTCTCGACGTCGGGTGACCTGCCCGCCCCCCAGACTCGGGGGTGGAAGATCTCCGGTCGGCCACCCCCGTACAAATGAAATAGATGTCTCACGATCCGGACGAAGGGTAGAAACTCCCGTCCGGTGAGTGAGACTGGTCCAACCGTAGACGGTATGAGGAAACGAGGTCGGATGATGCGTACGCGTCCGCTGAAGGTGGCGCTGCTGGGCTGTGGAGTGGTCGGCTCAGAGGTGGCGCGCATCATGACGACGCACGCCGACGACCTCGCCGCCCGGATCGGGGCCCCGGTGGAGCTTGCCGGCGTGGCCGTGCGGCGTCCCGGCAAGGTACGCGAGGGCATCGATCCGGCACTCGTCACCACCGACGCGACCGCCCTCGTCAAACGCGGGGACATCGACGTCGTCGTCGAGGTGATCGGGGGGATCGAGCCCGCCCGGACGCTCATCACCACCGCCTTCGCGCACGGCGCCTCCGTCGTCTCCGCGAACAAGGCGCTGCTCGCCCAGGACGGTGCCGCCCTGCACGCCGCCGCCGGTGAGCACGGCAAGGACCTCTACTACGAGGCCGCCGTCGCCGGCGCCATCCCGCTGATCCGGCCGCTGCGCGAGTCCCTCGCCGGCGACAAGGTGAACCGGGTGCTGGGCATCGTCAACGGCACCACCAACTTCATCCTCGACAAGATGGACAACTCGGGGGCGGGGTACCAGGAGGCCCTCGACGAGGCCACCGCCCTCGGGTACGCGGAGGCCGACCCGACCGCCGACGTCGAGGGCTTCGACGCCGCCGCCAAGGCCGCCATCCTCGCCGGGATCGCCTTCCACACGCGCGTGCGCCTCGACGACGTCTACCGCGAGGGCATGACCGAGGTCACCGCCGCCGACTTCCGCTCCGCCAAGGAGATGGGCTGCACCATCAAGCTGCTCGCCATCTGCGAGCGGGCCGCGGACGGGCAGTCCGTCACGGCGCGGGTGCACCCCGCCATGATCCCGCTGACCCATCCGCTGGCCTCCGTGCGCGGCGCGTACAACGCCGTCTTCGTGGAGAGCGACGCCGCCGGACAGCTCATGTTCTACGGCCCGGGCGCCGGCGGCTCGCCGACCGCCTCCGCCGTCCTCGGCGACCTCGTCGCCGTCTGCCGCAACCGGCTGGGCGGCGCCACCGGGCCCGGCGAGTCCGCCTACGCCGACCTGACCGTCTCCCCGATGGGCGAGGTCGTCACGCGCTACCACATCAGCCTCGACGTCGCGGACAAGCCGGGCGTGCTCGCCCAGGTCGCGACCGTCTTCGCCGAGCACGGGGTGTCGATCGACACCGTTCGGCAGCAGGGCAAGGACGGCGAGGCCTCCCTCGTCGTCGTCACCCACCGGGCCTCGGACGCCTCCCTCTCCGGGACCGTCGAGGCACTGCGCAAGCTCGACACCGTGCGGGGTGTCGCCAGCATCATGCGGGTTGAAGGAGAGTAACCAGCAATGACCCACCAGTGGCGCGGAATCATCGAGGAGTACCGGGACAGGCTTCCGGTGTCCGACACCACGCCGGTCGTGACGCTCCGCGAGGGCGGAACGCCTCTCGTGCCCGCACAGGTGCTCTCCGAGCGCACGGGCTGCGAGGTCCACCTCAAGGTGGAGGGCGCCAATCCCACCGGATCCTTCAAGGACCGCGGCATGACCATGGCCATCAGCAAGGCGAAGGAGGAGGGGGCGAAGGCGGTCATCTGCGCGTCGACCGGCAACACCTCCGCGTCCGCCGCCGCCTACGCCGTACGCGCGGGCATGGTCTCCGCCGTGCTCGTGCCGCAGGGCAAGATCGCCCTCGGCAAGATGGGCCAGGCCCTCGTGCACGGCGCGAAGATCCTCCAGGTCGACGGCAACTTCGACGACTGCCTCACCCTCGCCCGGGAACTGAGCGAGAACTACCCCGTGGCGCTCGTGAATTCGGTCAACCCGGTGCGCATCGAGGGGCAGAAGACGGCCGCCTTCGAGATCGTCGACATGCTCGGCGACGCGCCCGACATCCACGTCCTCCCGGTCGGCAACGCGGGCAACATCACCGCCTACTGGAGGGGCTACAAGGAGTACGCCGCCGACGGCATCTCCACGAGGACGCCCCGCATGTGGGGGTACCAGGCGTCCGGCAGCGCCCCGATCGTGCGCGGCGAGGTGGTCAAGGACCCGTCGACCATCGCCACCGCCATCCGCATCGGCAACCCCGCCTCCTGGCAGTACGCGCTGGCCGCGCGGGACGAGTCCGGCGGTGCCATCGACGAGGTGACGGACCGTGAAATCCTGCGCGCCTACCGGCTGTTGGCCGCGCAGGAGGGCGTCTTCGTGGAGCCCGCCTCCGCCGCCTCCGTGGCCGGTCTGCTCAAGGCGGCCGAACAGGGCAAGGTCGACCCGGGCCAGCGCATCGTGTGCACGGTCACCGGCAACGGCCTGAAGGACCCCGACTGGGCCGTCGCCGGCGCTCCGCAGCCGGTCACCGTCCCGGTCGACGCGGCCACCGCGGCCGAGCGCCTCGGCCTCGCCTGAGCGCCCCGGGATCCGGGAAGTCCCTGACAGGGTGCACAGGGGGCCTGCGACACGCATCGTGCGCCTCCTGTGCGCCCTATGTCGCCACAGAACCTTCCTTCGATAGGCTGTACTGAACCCGCCTACCGCATATGCCCGCGCGTATGGCACGGCGCCGCGCCGTCTCCGCGGCCCCACGGGTCCTTCGTACGTCATCGGATGTCCACCGGGTGGCCGTCGACCCCGTCGCACGTCACCCGACAGATCACGCAGCTCAAGGAGAGTCTTCGAGCGATGGCCGGTCCAGCCTTCCGCGCCGCCGCCGTCCGGGTGCGCACGCCCGCCACCAGCGCCAACATCGGCCCGGGTTTCGACGCCCTGGGCCTCGCGCTGGGGCTGTACGACGACGTGGTCGTCCGGGTGGCCGACTCCGGGCTGCACATCGACATCGCGGGTGAGGGCAGCGAGACCCTGCCGCGGGACGAGAGTCATCTCCTCGTCCGTTCCCTGCGCACCGCCTTCGATCTGCTGGGCGGACAGCCCCGCGGCCTGGAGATCGTGTGCGCGAACCGCATTCCGCACGGCCGGGGCCTGGGTTCCTCCTCCGCGGCCATCTGCGCCGGCATCGTCGCCGCCCGCGCCGTGACCATAGGCGGCGAGACCCGTCTGGACGACGCGGCGCTGCTGGAGCTGGCCACCGAGATCGAGGGCCATCCGGACAACGTGGCCGCCTGTCTGCTCGGCGGTTTCACCCTGTCCTGGATGGAGGCAGGCGCCGCCCGCGCCATCAGGATGGAGCCGAACCATTCCATCGTTCCGGTGGTTTTCGTGCCCGGGAAGCCGGTCCTCACCGAGACCGCGCGCGGTCTGCTCCCGCGCACCGTGCCGCACGTCGACGCCGCCGCCAACGCGGGCCGCGCCGCCCTGCTCGTCGAGGCCCTGACCAGGCGCCCCGAGCTGCTGCTGCCCGCCACCGAGGACCGCCTCCACCAGGAGTACCGCGCCCCGGCCATGCCGGAGAGCGCCGCGCTGGTCGAGCGGCTGCGCGCCGACGGCATCCCGGCCGTCATCTCGGGCGCCGGTCCCACCGTCATGGCCCTCGCCGACGCGGGGACCGCCGACAAGGTCGAAGCCCTTGCCGGCACCGACTGGGCCGCCAACCGGCTGAGCCTGGACGTGCAGGGAGCGAGCGTGCTGCCGCTTGCGACCTGACACACGGTTGCCGGATTTGGAGAGGGGGAATGTTTGTTGGATCCGGTAGTGTTAATCTCAAGTCTGCACCCGACCCCACCATGGCGAGGTGCCTCGTGTCCCCGTCCGGGACAGACATTCCTCCGGGAGTCTCCCGCGCCACTCCGTGTTCCTTGCGCCGTACCTGGGCAGTACGTCGTATGCGAACGCTGAGCGGGCCGCCGGGCACGCTCCGGAATCGGTGCTCCCACGCCACGTGACACCAGGTGCCACGACTCGCGGAAGCGCCATCACCGCACATTTTCTTCCGCCGCTTTGGCGGACCACCGCCCCGGCACGGTTCGCAGAAGACAGGACCGTAGCCGGACAGCACAACCGGTCGCCGAGCCAGACAGGCCGACGTCCGCTCCAGGGAAGGACCCTTCGTGAGCGACACCACCGATCTGATGGGCGCACGTGTCGAGGAGACCGCTGCCGCGCCCGCCACGGACGCCTCCGCGCCTGCCACCGGTGCCGGCTCCCGGCGGCGCCGTGGTACCGGCCTCGAGGGCATGGTGCTGGCCGAGCTGCAGCAGGTCGCCTCGGGCCTCGGGATCAGGGGCACCGCGCGGATGCGCAAGAGCCAGCTGATCGAGGTCATCAAGGAGGCGCAGGCCGCCGGGGGCGCCGCCCCCAAGGCAGCGTCCGCCCCCGCCGGGGACGCCACCGAGTCCAAGCCGAAGCGCCGGGCCACCTCCAAGGCCCGCACCGGCGAGGACACGGCGAAGAAGGCGGAGAAGACCGCCGAGGCGCCCGCCGAGAAGGCCGTGGCCCAGCAGCAGATCGAGATCCCCGGCCAGCCGGGCGGCGGCAACTCCCAGGTCGAGCGGGGCCGCGAGGCCGCCGGTGACGAGGCTCCGACCGAGCGCCGCCGTCGCCGTGCCACCGCCGACGCGGGCAGCCCGGCCGCGAGCGGTGCCGAGACCGTCGCCGCGGACGCCAAGGGCGAGACCAAGGCCGAGACGCAGGCCCAGCAGTCGCAGCAGGGCGAGGCCAAGGGCGACGCCGACGGCGAGGGCCGTGGCCGCCGTGACCGCCGTGAGCGCGGCCGGGACCGCGAGCGCGACCGTGACCGCGACCGCGACCGCCGCAACAAGGGCGACGAGCAGCAGGGCGGCCAGCAGCGTCAGTCGCAGGGCCAGCAGCAGGGCGGCGGCCGGCCGGACCGCCAGCAGCGCCCTGACGAGGACGGGGACGACTTCGATGGCGGCCGTCGTGGCCGCCGGGGCCGCTACCGCGACCGCCGTGGCCGTCGCGGCCGCGACGAGATCGCCGAGCCGCAGGTCGGCGAGGACGACGTCCTGATCCCGGTCGCGGGCATCCTGGACATCCTCGACAACTACGCGTTCATCCGGACCTCCGGCTACCTGCCCGGCCCGAACGACGTGTACGTCTCCCTCGCCCAGGTCCGCAAGAACGGTCTGCGCAAGGGCGACCACGTCACCGGTGCGGTCCGCCAGCCGAAGGAGGGCGAGCGCCGCGAGAAGTTCAACGCACTCGTCCGCCTGGACTCCGTCAACGGCATGGCCCCCGAACACGGCCGTGGCCGCCCGGAGTTCAACAAGCTGACCCCGCTCTACCCGCAGGACCGGCTCCGTCTGGAGACCGACCCGGGCGTGCTGACCACCCGCATCATCGACCTCGTGTCGCCGATCGGTAAGGGCCAGCGCGGTCTGATCGTGGCCCCGCCGAAGACCGGCAAGACCATGATCATGCAGGCGATCGCCAACGCGATCACCCACAACAACCCCGAGTGCCACCTGATGGTCGTCCTGGTCGACGAGCGTCCGGAAGAGGTCACCGACATGCAGCGGTCGGTCAAGGGCGAGGTCATCTCCTCGACCTTCGACCGTCCGGCCGAGGACCACACCACGGTCGCCGAGCTGGCCATCGAGCGCGCCAAGCGCCTGGTGGAGCTGGGCCACGACGTGGTCGTGCTGCTCGACTCGATCACGCGTCTCGGCCGTGCCTACAACCTGGCCGCGCCGGCCTCCGGCCGCATCCTGTCCGGTGGTGTCGACTCGACCGCGCTCTACCCGCCGAAGCGGTTCTTCGGTGCGGCGCGCAACATCGAGGACGGCGGCTCGCTGACCATCCTGGCCACGGCTCTCGTCGACACCGGCTCCCGCATGGACGAGGTGATCTTCGAGGAGTTCAAGGGCACCGGCAACATGGAGCTCAAGCTCGACCGGAAGCTCGCCGACAAGCGCATCTTCCCGGCGGTGGACGTGGACGCGTCCGGCACCCGCAAGGAAGAGATCCTGCTCGGCAACGAGGAGCTGGCCGTCGTCTGGAAGCTCCGCCGGGTGCTGCACGCGCTGGACCAGCAGCAGGCGATCGAGCTGCTTCTCGACAAGATGAAGCAGACCAAGTCGAACGTCGAGTTCCTGATGCAGATCCAGAAGACGACGCCGACGCCGGGCAACGACTGACGTCGCCCGCACCGCCGTGGCAGAGGCCGCTCCCGTGACCGGGGGCGGCCTTTGCGCTGGGCGGGCACGTGGCCCGCCACCCGGGGTCCGGCCGTGTCCTGTTCGAGATCTTTGCCACAAGGGTCCCGGTGGGCGCCGGGCGGCGGACAGACGAGCTGTGGGGTCGAATGCGCAGGTGAGCGCGGTACACCAGGAGCGGCCGACTACGCAGCGTGTCCATCGCCGTACGCGAGGGGCACTGTGCGTTGTGCAACCCTTTCCCGAGTTTCTCCGTCTGACCAGGCGGAGCGACGATGGAGCGGTGACAACCGCGTCCGACCCTGACAGCAGGGGGTATTCGACCGCCGAGACCTAGGAGCGATGTGGCCGCCGAGAGCACGCCGGAGCCCGTCATAACCGAGCCGGGCACGACCGGGCCCCGCCGCCGGAGCAAGGGGCGCCGGCGCAAGGCGCCCAGCACGGGGCGCAAGGCGTTGCGCGCGACCGCCTGGACGGCCGCGGGCGTGGTCGTCCTGGGCGGGGCCGGCGCCGGCTTCGTGTACTTCAAGCTCAACGGCAACATCCACAGCGTCGACATCAACCAGGCCCTCGGCGCCGACCGGCCCACGAAGGTCGACAACGGTTCCGAGAACATCCTGGTCCTCGGCTCGGACACCCGCTCCGGCAAGAACAAGAAGCTGGGCGGCGGCACGGACGACGGCAGCGCCCGCTCCGACACGGCGATGATCGTCCACGTGTACGAGGGCCACAAGAAGGCCAGCGTGGTCTCCATCCCCCGGGACACCCTCGTCGACCGCCCCCAGTGCACCGACACCCAGGGCACCGAGCACCCCGCCGCCTCCGGGGTGATGTTCAACGAGTCGTACTCCACCGGGGGCGCGGCCTGCGCGGTGAAGACCGTCGAGTCCATCAGCGGCATCCGAATGGACCACTACCTGGAAGTCGACTTCGAGGGCTTCCAGAAGCTCATCGACGACCTCGGCGGGGTCGACGTCACGACCACCAAGAGCATCCGCGACCCGCAGAGCCATCTGGACCTCAAGGCCGGCAAGCACAACCTCGACGGCGAGCAGGCCCTCGGCCTCGTCCGTACCCGGCACGGCGTGGGCGACGGCTCCGACCTCGGCCGCATCCAGCTCCAGCAGGCGTTCATCAAGGCGCTGATCGACCAGGTCAAGCACGTCGGCGTCTTCACGAACCCCAAGAAGCTGTACGACCTCGCCGACACCGCGACCAAGGCCGTCACCACCGACTCCGACCTCGGCTCGGTCAACTCCCTGATGGACTTCGCCGGCGGCCTCAAGGGCATCAGCTCGTCCCACATGAAGATGGTCACGATGCCCGTCGCCTACGACCCGGCCAACCCCAACCGGGTCCTGCTGGAGAAGGCCAAGGCCCAGCTGGTCTGGGACGCCCTGAAGGCCGACCGGCCGATCCCGAGGTCGGCGACCGAGGGCACCGCCACCGGCGAGGCCAAGGGCGTGGTGAGCTGACCCGCCAGGGGCGCTCACCCGCAGGCCCCGCCAGGGGCGCTCACCCGCAGGAATAGAACAACCGCACCCCCGGTTTGGGTGGATGGCCCCAGTCCTGGCAGACTGGTACGTCGGCTCCGGTTCACGCTTGCGCACTCCGCGACAGCGACCCGGCGCCCTCCCGAACCTAGGAGACACCTTGAAGCGCGACATCCACCCCGAGTACGTCGAGACGCAGGTCAGCTGCACCTGTGGCGCGTCGTTCACCACCCGTAGCACCATCGAGTCCGGCGCCATCCGGGCCGAGGTCTGCTCCGAGTGCCACCCGTTCTACACGGGCAAGCAGAAGATCCTCGACACCGGTGGCCGTGTGGCCCGCTTCGAGGCCCGCTTCGGCAAGGCCGCCGGCTCCAAGAAGTAGCGAGCCCCATTTCGCCGGTCCACGGCCACGCCCTCGCGGGGGTGTGCCCGGGACCGGCGTTTTTGGTCGCCCGCCCTTCCCCTTCACCGCAGTACAGGAGCCCAAGATGTTCGAGGCCGTCGACGAACTCGTCGTCGAACACGCCGATCTGGAGAAGAAGCTCGCCGACCCGTCGGTCCACGCCGACCAGGCCAACGCGCGCAAGCTGAACAAGCGCTACGCCGAGCTGACCCCGATCGTCGCCACGTACCGTTCCTGGAAGCAGACCGGCGACGACATCGAGACCGCCCGCGAGTTCGCGGCCGACGATCCCGACTTCGCCGCCGAGGTGAAGGACCTGGAGAAGCAGCGCGAGGAGCTGACCGAGAAGCTGCGCCTGCTGCTCGTCCCGCGCGACCCCAGCGACGACAAGGACGTCATTCTGGAGATCAAGGCGGGCGCGGGCGGCGACGAGTCGGCGCTGTTCGCCGGCGACCTGCTGCGGATGTACCTGCGCTACGCGGAGCGCGTCGGCTGGAAGACCGAGATCATCGACGCGACCGAGTCCGAGCTCGGCGGCTACAAGGACGTCCAGGTCGCCGTGAAGACCAAGGGCGGCCAGGGCGCCACCGAGCCCGGCCAGGGCGTCTGGGCGCGGCTGAAGTACGAGGGCGGTGTGCACCGCGTGCAGCGCGTGCCGGCCACCGAGTCGCAGGGCCGCATCCACACCTCGGCGGCCGGCGTCCTCGTCACGCCGGAGGCGGAGGAGGTCGACGTCGAGATCAACCAGAACGACCTCCGCATCGACGTCTACCGCTCCTCGGGACCGGGCGGCCAGTCCGTCAACACCACCGACTCCGCCGTGCGCATCACGCACCTGCCGACCGGAGTCGTCGCCTCCTGCCAGAACGAGAAGAGCCAGCTGCAGAACAAGGAGCAGGCACTGCGTATCCTGCGCTCCAGGCTGCTCGCCGCGGCGCAGGAGGAGGCGGAGAGGGAGGCGGCCGACGCGCGCCGCAGCCAGGTCCGCACCGTCGACCGCTCCGAGAAGATCCGCACCTACAACTTCCCGGAGAACCGTCTCTCGGACCACCGCGTCGGCTTCAAGGCGTACAACCTGGACCAGGTCCTGGACGGTGACCTCGACGCGGTGATCCAGGCCTGCGTCGACGCCGACTCGGCGGCGAAGCTCGCCGCCGCGTAAGACCCGTACGCACGAGTACGACACGGAGGACTCGCGTGAACCTGCTGCTCGCCGAGGTGGCCCAGGCCACCCAGCGGCTGGCCGACGCCGGCGTGCCCTCGCCGCGCACCGACGCGGAGGAGCTGGCCGCGTTCGTGCACGGCGTGAAGCGCGGCGCACTGCACTCCGTGAAGGACGCCGACTTCGACGCCCGGTACTGGGAGGTCATCGCCCGGCGCGAGCAGCGCGAGCCGCTGCAGCACATCACCGGGCGGGCCTACTTCCGGTACCTGGAGCTCCAGGTCGGCCCCGGGGTGTTCGTGCCCCGGCCGGAGACCGAGTCCGTGGTCGGCTGGGCCATAGACGCCGTGCGCGCCATGGATGTCGTCGAGCCCTGCATCGTCGACCTGTGCACCGGCTCGGGCGCCATCGCGCTGGCCCTCGCCCAGGAGGTCCCGCGCTCCCGGGTGCACGCCGTGGAGCTGTCCGAGGACGCCCTGGTGTGGACCCGCAAGAACATGGCGGGGTCCAGGGTCGACCTGCGCCAGGGCGACGCCCTGTCCGCCTTCCCCGACCTGGACGGCCAGGTCGACCTGGTCATCTCCAACCCGCCCTACATCCCGCTCACCGAGTGGGAGTACGTCGCCCCCGAGGCCCGTGACTACGACCCGGAGCTGGCGTTGTTCTCCGGCGAGGACGGACTCGATCTCATCCGGGGCATCGAGCGCACCGCGCACCGGCTGCTGCGCCCCGGCGGAGTCGTCGTGATCGAGCACGCCGACACCCAGGGCGGCCAGGTGCCGTGGATCTTCACCGAGGAGCGGGGCTGGGCCGACGCGGCGGACCACCCCGACCTCAACAACCGGCCACGCTTCGCCACCGCCCGCAAGGCGCTGCCGTGACCACCCCGCAGACTTCGACCCCGCAGTACGTGTACGAGGAGGCCCGCTAGACATGGCACGGCGATACGACACCAACGACGTGACCGACCGCGTGACGGGTCTGCGCGAAGCCGCGTCCGCCGTCCGCCGGGGCGAGCTGGTGGTGCTGCCGACCGACACGGTGTACGGCATCGGCGCCGACGCGTTCTCCTCGGAGGCGGTCTCCGATCTGCTCGCCGCCAAGGGCCGGGGCCGCAACATGCCCACGCCCGTCCTCATCGGCTCCCCGAACACCCTGCACGGCCTGGTCACGGACTTCTCCGAGCTGGCCTGGGAGCTGGTCGACGCGTTCTGGCCGGGCGCCCTGACCCTCGTCGCGAGGCACCAGCCGTCCCTGCAGTGGGACCTCGGGGACACCCGGGGCACGGTCGCCGTGCGCATGCCGCTGCACCCGGTCGCCATCGAGCTGCTCACCGAGGTCGGCCCGATGGCCGTCTCCTCGGCGAACCTGACGGGACACCCGGCGCCGGAGGACTGCGACGCCGCCCAGGGCATGCTCGGCGACTCCGTCTCCGTCTACCTCGACGGCGGCCCCACCCCGGGCAACGTGCCGTCCTCCATCGTGGACGTCTCCCGCGAGGTGCCGCTGCTGCTGCGCGAGGGCGCGATCTCCCCGGAGGAGCTGCGCAAGGTCGTACCCGACCTTGAGGTGGCGAATTGACGGCCCCCAAGTCCCCTGAGTCCCCCGAACTCCCGGAGTCGCTCTCGCAGGGGGTGCCCCCATGCGTGGCATAGGCGGCGGGCGCTACAGCGCGGAGGAGACGACGACGTTCGGGCTTCCCCGCGACAGCTTCCGCATCCTCCACGTCAGCACCGGCAATGTGTGCCGTTCGCCCATCACCGAGCGGCTGACCCGCCATTTCGTCGCGGAGCGGCTCGGTGTGCTCGGCGGCGGACTCGTCGTGGAGAGCGCGGGCACCTGGGGCCACGAGGGCGCACCCATGGAGGAGAACGCGGAGACCGTGCTCGCCGAGTTCGGCGCGGACGCCACCGGGTTCGTCGGCCGGGAGCTGCTGGACGAGCATGTGATCATGGCCGACCTGGTGCTGACCGCCACCCGCGACCACCGCGCCCAGGTCATCTCCATGGGCCATTCGGCAGGGCTGCGCACCTTCACCCTGAAGGAGTTCACCCGCCTGGTCCGGGCGATAGACCCGGCCACGCTGCCGCCCCTGGAGGACGGTGTGGTCATGCGGGCCCGTGCGCTGGTGCGGGCGGCGGCGGCGCTGCGCGGCTGGCTGCTCGCCCCGACCGCCGAGGCGGACGAGGTGTACGACCCCTACGGCGCCCCGCTGCCCTTCTTCCGTTCCGTCGGCGACGAGATACGGGAGGCACTCGACCCGGTGGTCACCGCGCTGACGGGCGTACGCACCCACACCTAGGCGGATACCGGCGGCGGCCGCGACGGCCGCGCGTCCGCCGCACCCCGGGCCTACATTGGGGATACGTCACCGTCGACCGCCCGGAGCCCGTCATGTCGGTCACCACCGCTCACGAGACCGATGTCCTGCGGCGCCAGGACCCGGCGATGGCCGAGATCCTGTTCGGGGAGCTGGCACGGCAGTCCACGACGCTCCAGCTGATCGCCGCCGAGAACTTCTGCTCGCCGGCCGTGCTCGCCGCCCTCGGCTCGCCGCTGGCCAACAAGTACGCCGAGGGCTACCCCGGTGCCCGGCACCACGCCGGCTGCGAGATCGTCGACGTCGCCGAACGCGCCGCCGTCGACCGGGCCAAGGCCCTGTTCGGCGCCGAGCACGCCAACGTCCAGCCCCACTCCGGCTCCTCGGCCGTGCTGGCCGCCTACGCGGCCCTGCTGCGTCCCGGCGACACCGTCCTGGCCCTCGGCCTGAACTACGGCGGGCACCTCACGCACGGCTCCCCGGCGAACTTCTCCGGCCGCTGGTTCGACTTCGTCGGCTACGGCGTCGACGCCGAGACCGGTCTCGTCGACCACGACCAGGTGCGCCACCTCGCCCGCAACCACCGGCCCAAGGCCATCGTGTGCGGTTCCATCGCCTACCCCCGCCACCTCGACCACGCCTTCTTCCGCGAGGTCGCCGACGAGGTGGGGGCCTATCTGATCGCGGACGCGGCCCATCCGATCGGGCTGGTCGCCGGGGGAGCGGCACCGAACCCCGTGCCGTACGCGGACATCGTGTGCGCCACCACCCACAAGGTGCTGCGCGGCCCGCGCGGCGGGATGATCCTGTGCGGCGCCGAGCTGGCCGAGCGCGTCGACCGGGCGGTCTTCCCCTTCACCCAGGGCGGCGCCCAGATGCACACCATCGCCGCCAAGGCCGTCGCGTTCGGCGAGGCGGCCACACCGGCCTTCACCGTGTACGCCCATCAGGTGGTCGCCAACGCACGGGTGCTGGCCGGCCATCTCGCCGCGGAGGGGCTCGCGGTCACCACCGGCGGCACCGACACCCACCTGATCACCGCCGACCCGGCCCCGCTCGGCGTCGACGGCCGCACCGCGCGCGGCCGGCTGCTCGCGGCCGGGCTGGTGCTGGACTGCTGTGTGCTGCCGCACGGCGACAGCCGGGGGCTGCGCCTCGGCACGGCGGCGGTGACCACCCAGGGCATGGGCGAGGCGGAGATGGTGCGGATCGCCGCGCTGCTCGCTGCCGTGGTGCGGGGTGAGGCGGAGCCGGCGACCGCGCGGGAGGAGGTGCGCGCACTCACCGCTCAGTTTCCGCCGTATCCCGGCTGATCCCGGGGGAGACGCCGTTCCGTACGCCCGGATGTGTCCCGTTGTGACCGTCCGGGGACCACCCCGAGACGTGGTGCACAGCCGTGCGTGCAACCATCGTCGCTACCCGGCAGTCTTCATCCGTATGCATCCGTCGCTAGGGTGTGGGGCTGTGATGGCCAGCGAGACCTGTGGGGAAGCCCGTGCGTGAATACCTGCTGACGCTCTGCATCACGGCCGCGGTGACGTATCTGCTGACAGGGCCGGTACGCAAGTTCGCGATCGTGGCCGGGGCGATGCCGGAGATCCGGGCCCGTGACGTGCACCGGGAACCCACTCCGCGGCTCGGCGGTATCGCGATGTTCTTCGGACTGTGCGCGGGCCTGCTGGTCGCGGACCACCTGACCAACCTCAACGAGGTCTTCGCCAAGTCGAACGAGCCGCGGGCGCTGCTCTCCGGCGCCGCCCTGATCTGGCTGATCGGCGTCCTGGACGACAAGTTCGAGATCGACGCCCTGATCAAGCTCGGCGGCCAGATGATCGCCGCGGGCGTGATGGTCATGCAGGGTCTGACGATCCTGTGGCTGCCCATCCCCGGCGTCGGGAACGTGGCGCTGACCCAGTGGCAGGGCACGCTGCTGACGGTGGCGCTCGTCGTCATCACGATCAACGCGGTCAACTTCGTGGACGGCCTGGACGGCCTCGCGGCCGGCATGGTGTGCATCGCGGCCGGGGCGTTCTTCCTGTACGCGTACCGCATCTGGTACTCGTACGGCATCGAGGCCGCCGCCCCCGGCACGCTCTTCGCGGCGATCCTGATGGGCATGTGCCTGGGCTTCCTGCCGCACAACATGCATCCCGCGCGGATCTTCATGGGCGACTCGGGCTCGATGCTGATCGGCCTGGTGCTGGCAGCCGGCGCGATCTCGATCACCGGGCAGCTCGACCCGGACGCGCTGAACCTGTACGCGGGTTCCGAGAAGGCGGCGGTCCACCAGACGGTCCCGGTCTACATCCCGCTGCTGCTCCCGCTGACGATCATCGCCGTACCCGCCGCCGACCTGGTGCTGGCCATCGTCCGCCGCACCTGGCGCGGCCAGTCGCCGTTCGCCGCCGACCGCGGCCATCTGCACCACCGCCTGCTGGAGATCGGCCACTCGCACAGCCGCGCGGTCCTGATCATGTACTTCTGGTCGGCCCTGATCGCCTTCGGCGCCCTCGCCTACTCGGTCAACTCGGCGTCCATGTGGATCGTGCTGGGCGTGGTCTTCCTGAGCGCGGTGGGCCTGGTCCTGCTGCTGCTCCCGCGCTTCACCCCGCGGGTGCCGAGGTGGGCCCAGCGGTTCGTGCCGCCGCGGTACCGGAGGCGGGGCACGTCTCCCGAGGACCCGGCGGCGGCGCAGGAGGAGCCGGAGGCGCAGGACGCCCCGGACGCTCCCGGAACAGGGGAGCGGGCGCCTGTGACGGCCGGGGTCTCCGGCGTCAACGGGGCGACCGCGATCGGCGCTCGATCGCGTTTCATTGATCGCCCCTGAGACGGTCAAGGTAAGAATCTGACTAGAGCATTGCCAACTCGTGGGGGAGCAAAGCTCCCTAATACCAGACAACTCGGCTCGGTTTTTGCACAGACGGGCACTGTCACTCTCATGTGTGACAGCAAGCACACCCAGCAGGTAAAGACCTCATCAAATAGTTTGTGATACGGTTCACGAGAACCCCGGATAGAGCCGAAGGACCCGAGTGCGACGGTCCAAAGGTGTGAGGTCTCGATCACTCAGCCCGGGACTACGCTCGTCCATGACGACACCCTGCCCCCTTGTGAAAGCGGAGTTGCCGCCATGCCGTCCAATGACGCCCGGAACCTGCTGCAGATCGCTGTGCCCACAGCGGCTGTCGGCGTGATCGCTGTCGCCGTGAGCGCAGCGGTCGCGGGGGGCAAGGGTGCGCTGGGAGCGGCCGTCGGCACGGTGCTGGCCATCCTGTTCATGGGAGTCGGCCTCCTTGTGCTGCAGCGGACCGCGAAATCGCTCCCGCAGCTGTTCCAGGCCATGGGTCTGATGCTCTACGTCGCCCAGCTGCTGCTTCTTCTGATCTTCGTCGCTGTCTTCAAGGACACCTCTCTCTTCAACGCGAAGACGTTCGCCGTGTCGCTCGTCGTCGCGACCGTCGTGTGGATGGCCGCGCAGGCACGCGCGCACATGAAGGCCAAGCTCTTCTACATCGACCCGGACTCCGCGAAGAGTGAGAAGCCCGAGAAGACAGGGCCGAAGCAGTGAGGGGTAGGGGCGGGATAAAGGCTTGTGAGATCTCCTGCTATCGTCCGGTGCCAACTGCGGCATCGCGGGCGCGGGCACCTGAGCTGACGCCTGCTCGATCGCGAGGCTCGATGCCCTCCAGCCGCCCCCACATCCGTAACACCAGTCCGGTGCCGATCCGCGGCCGTGCGCCGCGCCGACACAACGAGGTTGCCGTACCCATGCGTCACGCCGAAGGAGCCCGCGGTGAGTGCTGACCAGACCCAGCTCGCCTTTGACTGGAGTTGTCGGATCATGTCCGACAACGGGTGTGGCTTCCCGGCTCCGGGCCTGCACTCGTTCCTGTTCAAGCCGCTCGCCACGGTCGGCGGCTTCGAGTTCAACAAGGTGATGCTGCTCGCGCTCATCACCTCGCTGCTCGTCGTCGCGTTCTTCGCGACGGCGTTCGGCAAGGCCAAGGTCGTCCCGGGCAAGCTGCAGATGATCGGCGAGGCCGGCTACGACTTCGTGCGCCGCGGCATCGTCTACGAGACGCTCGGCAAGCGCGAGGGCGAGAAGTGGGTGCCGCTCATGGTCTCCCTCTTCTTCTTCATCTGGATCATGAACATCTGGTCCGTGATCCCGCTGGCCCAGTTCCCGGTGTCCTCGGTCTTCGCCTTCCCGCTCGTACTCGCCCTGCTCGTGTGGGTGCTGTGGGTCGGACTGACCTTCAAGCGACACGGCTTCGTCGGCTTCTTCAAGAACGTCACGGGCTACGACAAGTCGCTGGGTCCGGTCCTTCCGCTGGTCATGGTCATCGAGTTCCTCTCGAACCTGTTCGTGCGGCCCTTCACCCACGCGGTGCGACTGTTCGCCAACATGTTCGCCGGTCACCTGATGCTGGTGATGTTCACCGTCGCCTCCTGGTACCTCCTGAACAGCTGGATGATCCCGGCCGCCGGTGTCTCCTTCGTGATGACCATGGCCATGATCTGCTTCGAGCTTTTCGTGCAGGCCGTCCAGGCGTACGTCTTCGTACTCCTCGCCTGCTCCTACATTCAGGGCGCTCTCGCCGAGCACCACTGAGTCGAACCACCTCCCTTAAACCTCCAGACGTCCGGTGGCCAACCCCCACCGGTCCATGAAAGAGAAGGAAGAACCGGCATGTCCGCTCTCCAGACCCTCGCCGCCGACGGTGTCACCGGCTCCCTCGGTTCCATCGGCTACGGCCTCGCGGCCATCGGCCCCGGTGTCGGCGTCGGCATCATCTTCGGTAACGGCACCCAGGCCCTGGCCCGTCAGCCCGAGGCCGCCGGTCTGATCCGCGCCAACCAGATCCTCGGCTTCGCCTTCTGTGAGGCGCTCGCCCTCATCGGCATCGTTATGCCGTTCGTGTTCGGTCAGTAATTCCTACTTACCGCACACGTTTCGACGAAAGGCACTGATGTGATCGCCAACCTGGTGCAGCTGGCGGCCGAGGAGAAGCAGAACCCGCTCATCCCGGCCGGCCCCGAGCTGCTCGTCGGCACCATCGCCTTCGCCATCGTGTTCTTCTTCTTCTGGAAGAAGCTGCTTCCGAACATCAACAAGGTTCTGGAGGAGCGTCGCGCGGCGATCGAAGGCGGCATCGAAGAGGCCGACGCCATGAAGGTCGAGGCCCAGAGCGTCCTTGAGCAGTACAAGGCTCAGCTCGCCGAGGCTCGGCACGAGGCCGCGCGCCTGCGCCAGGAGGCGCAGGAGCAGGGTGCCGCGCTCATCGCCGAGATGCGGGCCGAGGGCCAGCGGCAGCGCGAGGAGATCGTCACCGCCGGTCACTCCCAGATCGAGGCCGACCGCAAGGCCGCGGCGTCCGCGCTGCGTCAGGACGTCGGCAAGCTCGCCACCGACCTGGCCGGCAAGCTCGTCGGCGAGTCCCTCGAGGACCACGCCCGCCAGAGCCGTGTGATCGACCGCTTCCTCGACGAGCTTGAGGAGAAGGCCGAGGCCACGCGATGAACGGAGCGAGCCGCGAGGCCCTGGCAGCCGCACGTGAGCGTCTCGACGCGCTGACGGACTCCACGTCCGTGGACGCCGCGCAGCTCGCCGACGAGCTGGCGGCCGTCACCGCGCTGCTCGACCGCGAGGCCGGTCTGCGCCGGGTCCTCACCGACCCGGCCCAGGCCGGAGAGGCGAAGGCCCAGCTGGTCCAGCGTCTGATCGGTGGCCAGGTCAGCGGGACGACCGCCGACCTGGTGTCCGGGCTGGCGCGCTCCCGCTGGTCGCAGCCCCGCGACCTGGTGGACGCGCTGGAGGAGCTGGCGAACATCGCCGACCTCACGGCCGCGGAGAAGACGGGCACCCTCGACGACGTCGAGGACGAGCTGTTCCGGTTCGGCCGGATCGTCTCCTCCAGCACCGAGCTGCGCGCCGCGCTCACCGACCGCGCCGCCGGCGCCTCGGCCAAGACCGAGCTGCTGAACCGCCTCCTCGGCGGCCGGGCCAAGCCGGCCACCGAGCGGCTGGTGACGCGCCTGGTGACCGCGCCGCGTGGACGTAGCCTGGAAGCGGGACTGGAGTCCCTGTCCAAGCTGGCCGCGGAGCGCCGGAACCGCATGGTCGCCGTCGTCACCACGGCGGTGCCGCTGAGCGACGGGCAGAAGGGGCGCCTCGGCGCCGCTCTGACCAAGCTCTACGGTCGTCGGATGCACCTCAACCTCGACGTCGACCCCGAGGTCGTCGGCGGCATCCGGGTGCAGGTCGGTGACGAGGTCATCAACGGTTCGATCGCGGACCGGCTGGATGACGCCGCCCGCCGCATGGCGAGCTAGCAGCACCTCGATATTTCGAGAAAAGCAGTACGTACTTACGGCCCTGGTTGGGCCGTGCAGAGGATTCACCTCTTTCGAGGGGGAGTCCCCATCCCCCCAAAGTGAAACTTCGGGCCCAACAAGGAGAGCAGGGAACCCAGATGGCGGAGCTCACGATCCGGCCGGAGGAGATCCGGGACGCGCTGGAGAACTTCGTCCAGTCGTACAAGCCGGACGCGGCCTCGCGCGAGGAGGTCGGTACGGTCACCCTTGCCGGCGACGGCATCGCGAAGGTCGAGGGTCTGCCCTCGGCCATGGCCAACGAACTGCTGAAGTTCGAGGACGGCACCCTCGGCCTCGCGCTGAACCTGGAAGAGCGCGAGATCGGCGCCATCGTCCTCGGTGAGTTCAGCGGCATCGAGGAGGGTCAGCCGGTCACGCGCACCGGCGAGGTCCTCTCCGTCGCGGTCGGCGAGGGCTACCTCGGCCGCGTCGTCGACCCGCTCGGCCAGCCGATCGACGGCCTCGGCGAGATCGAGACGTCCGGCCGCCGCGCCCTCGAGCTGCAGGCCCCCACGGTCATGCAGCGCAAGTCGGTGCACGAGCCGATGGAGACGGGCTACAAGGCCGTCGACGCGATGACCCCGATCGGCCGCGGTCAGCGTCAGCTGATCATCGGTGACCGCCAGACCGGCAAGACCGCCCTGGCCGTCGACACGATCATCAACCAGCGCGACAACTGGCGCTCGGGCGACCCGAAGAAGCAGGTCCGCTGCATCTACGTCGCCATCGGCCAGAAGGGCTCCACCATCGCCGGCGTGCGCCGCGCGCTGGAGGAGAACGGCGCGCTGGAGTACACGACCATCGTCGCCGCCCCGGCGTCCGACCCGGCCGGCTTCAAGTACCTGGCGCCGTACACCGGTTCGGCCATCGGTCAGCAGTGGATGTACGAGGGCAAGCACGTCCTCATCATCTTCGACGACCTGTCGAAGCAGGCCGACGCCTACCGCGCCGTGTCGCTGCTGCTGCGCCGCCCGCCGGGCCGTGAGGCCTACCCGGGTGACGTCTTCTACCTGCACTCCCGCCTGCTGGAGCGCTGCGCCAAGCTCTCCGACGACATGGGTGCCGGTTCGATGACCGGTCTGCCGATCGTCGAGACCAAGGCCAACGACGTCTCGGCGTTCATCCCGACCAACGTCATCTCCATCACCGACGGCCAGTGCTTCCTGGAGTCGGACCTGTTCAACGCCGGTCAGCGTCCCGCGCTGAACGTCGGTATCTCCGTCTCCCGAGTCGGTGGTTCCGCGCAGCACAAGGCGATGCGCCAGGTCTCCGGCCGCCTCCGTGTGGACCTCGCCCAGTTCCGTGAGCTGGAGGCGTTCGCCGCCTTCGGTTCCGACCTGGACGCGGCCTCCAAGGCCCAGCTGGAGCGCGGTCAGCGCATGGTCGAGCTGCTGAAGCAGGACCAGTACCAGCCGATGTCCACCGAGGACCAGGTCGTCTCCGTCTGGGCCGGCACCAACGGCCGTATGGACGAGGTCCCGGTCGTCGACATCCGCCGCTTCGAGCGCGAGCTGCTGGACTACCTGCACCGCAAGGAGGCGGGCCTGCTCACCTCCATCCGCGAGGGCGCCAAGATGTCGAACGACACGATCCAGGCGATCGACGACGCGGTGGCGGAGTTCAAGAAGCAGTTCGAGACCTCGGACGGCAAGCTGCTCGGCGAGGACACTCCTGCCGCTGCTTCCAAGTGACGTAAGGAAGGGACCTGACTCATGGGAGCCCAGCTCCGGGTCTACAAGCGTCGCATCCGATCCGTCAGCGCGACCAAGAAGATCACCAAGGCGATGGAGATGATCGCCGCCTCGCGCGTCGTCAAGGCGCAGCGCAAGGTGGCGGCCTCCACGCCCTACGCGACCGAGCTGACGCGCGCGGTCACGGCGGTCGGTACGGGTTCGAACACCAAGCACCCGCTCACCACGGAGGCGGAGAACCCGGCCCGTGCCGCGGTTCTGCTCCTCACGAGCGACCGCGGTCTGGCAGGCGCCTTCAACTCCAACGCCATCAAGGCGGCGGAGCAGCTGACCGAGCGCCTGGAGCGCGAGGGCAAGCAGGTGGACACGTACATCGTCGGCCGTCGTGGTGTCGCCCACTACAACTTCCGTGAGCGCAAGGTCGCGGAGTCGTGGACGGGCTTCACCGACGAGCCGTCGTACGCGGACGCCAAGAAGGTGGCGGAGCCGCTGATCGAGGCCATCGAGAAGGAGACGGCGGACGGCGGCGTGGACGAGCTCCACATCGTCTACACCGAGTTCGTCTCGATGATGACGCAGACCGCGCTCGACGCCCGGCTGCTGCCGCTGCGTCTCGAAGAGGTCGCGGAGGAGGCCGCCCCCAAGGGCGAGATCCTTCCGCTGTACGACTTCGAGCCCTCGGCGGAGGACGTCCTCGACGCCCTGCTGCCGCGCTATGTGGAGAGCCGTATCTACAACGCGCTGCTCCAGTCGGCCGCTTCGAAGCACGCCGCCACGCGGCGCGCGATGAAGTCGGCCACCGACAACGCGGGAGATCTGATCAACACGCTCTCCCGGCTTGCCAACGCGGCCCGCCAGGCCGAAATCACCCAGGAAATCAGCGAGATCGTCGGTGGCGCCAGCGCCCTGGCCGACGCGACCGCGGGGAGTGACCGATAATGACCACCACTGTTGAGACCGCGACGGCCACGGGCCGCGTCGCCCGGGTCATCGGCCCGGTCGTCGACGTGGAGTTCCCCGTCGACGCGATGCCGGAGATCTACAACGCCCTGCACGTCGAGGTCGCCGACCCGGCGAACGACGGCGAGAAGAAGACGCTGACCCTGGAGGTCGCCCAGCACCTGGGTGACGGCCTGGCCCGCACCATCTCCATGCAGCCCACCGACGGCCTGGTCCGCCAGGCCGCCGTGACGGACACCGGCTCCGCCATCTCCGTCCCGGTCGGCGACTTCACCAAGGGCAAGGTGTTCAACACCCTCGGTGAGGTGCTCAACGTCGACGAGCAGTACGACGGCGAGCGCTGGCCGATCCACCGCAAGGCGCCCAACTTCGACGAGCTCGAGTCGAAGACCGAGATGTTCGAGACCGGCGTCAAGGTCATCGACCTGCTGACCCCGTACGTCAAGGGCGGCAAGATCGGTCTGTTCGGTGGTGCCGGTGTCGGCAAGACGGTGCTCATCCAGGAGATGATCTACCGCGTCGCCAACAACCACGACGGTGTCTCCGTGTTCGCCGGTGTCGGTGAGCGCACCCGTGAGGGCAACGACCTCATCGAGGAGATGTCGGACTCGGGCGTCATCGACAAGACCGCTCTGGTCTTCGGTCAGATGGACGAGCCCCCGGGCACCCGTCTGCGCGTCGCGCTGGCCGGCCTCACCATGGCCGAGTACTTCCGTGACGTCCAGAAGCAGGACGTGCTGTTCTTCATCGACAACATCTTCCGCTTCACGCAGGCCGGTTCCGAGGTCTCCACGCTGCTCGGCCGCATGCCGTCCGCGGTGGGTTACCAGCCGAACCTGGCCGACGAGATGGGTCTCCTCCAGGAGCGCATCACCTCGACCCGCGGTCACTCGATCACCTCGATGCAGGCGATCTACGTCCCCGCGGACGACCTGACCGACCCGGCCCCGGCCACCACCTTCGCCCACCTCGACGCGACGACGGTTCTGTCCCGTCCGATCTCCGAGAAGGGCATCTACCCGGCCGTGGACCCGCTGGACTCCACGTCCCGGATCCTGGACCCGCGCTACATCGCCGCGGATCACTACAACGCGGCCATGCGCGTGAAGACGATCCTGCAGAAGTACAAGGACCTCCAGGACATCATCGCGATCCTCGGTATCGACGAGCTGGGCGAGGAGGACAAGCTCGTCGTCCACCGTGCCCGTCGTGTGGAGCGCTTCCTGTCCCAGAACACCCACGTCGCCAAGCAGTTCACCGGCGTGGACGGTTCGGACGTGCCGCTCGACGAGTCGATCGCCGCGTTCAACGCGATCTGCGACGGTGAGTACGACCACTTCCCCGAGCAGGCGTTCTTCATGTGCGGTGGCCTCGAGGACCTCAAGGCCAACGCCAAGGAGCTGGGCGTCTCCTGAGCCTCGCGCTCGTGTGAGGGGGCGGGTGCGTCCCGCCCCCTCATCCACGCCCACTAGAATTGACCCCAACACCCGGCGCCCCTGCCGGGTGGTGACCCGAGGAGCCACCCTTGGCTGCTGAGCTGCACGTCGAGCTGGTCGCCGCCGACCGCCAGGTCTGGTCCGGTGAGGCCACCCTGGTCGTCGCGCGCACCACGTCCGGCGACATCGGCGTCATGCCCGGTCACCAGCCGCTGCTCGGTGTGCTGGAGTCGGGCCCGGTGACCATCCGTACGAGTGATGGCGGAACGGTCGTCGCCGCGGTGCACGGCGGTTTCATCTCGTTCGCTGACGACAAGCTGTCGCTGCTGGCCGAGATCGCCGAGCTGTCGGACGAGATCGATGTCCAGCGCACGGAGCGGGAGCTGGAGCGCGCGAAGGCGGAGGGCGATGCCGCCGCCGAGCGTCGCGCGGACGTCCGACTGCGCGCTGCGACGGCGCGCTGAACCAGTCGCGCTGTACGTTGACGTCACTCAGCCGCGGCCGGCCCGGAGCAATCCGGTGCCGGTCGCGGCTGAGGCAGATGTAGGTGTTTTTTCCGTTTCATTACTCAGTAGCAGAAGCAGTTCCCCTACCTAGGAGACGAGGAGGTCGGTGCCGATGGTCCTCGCTCTGACTGTGTGCGGGATCGTGATCGCGCTCGTGGTGGTGGGACTCTTCCTGTTCGGGCTGCGGCGCAGACTGATCCAGCGCTCCGGCGGGACCTTCGACTGTTCGCTGCGCTGGGACCTGCCCGAGAAGACGGACACCGGCGGCAAGGGCTGGAGCTACGGCGTCGCCCGCTACAACGGTGACCGGATCGAGTGGTACCGCGTCTTCTCCTACGCCCCCCGGCCGCTGCGCACCCTGGAGCGCGCCGCGATCGAGGTGGCCGGCCGCCGGCTGCCCGAGGGCGAGGAGGAACTGGCGCTGCTGTCCGACGCGGTGGTGCTGGCCTGTACGCACCGGGGCACCCGCCTCGAACTCGCGATGAGCGAAGACGCGCTGACCGGATTTCTCGCGTGGCTGGAAGCAGCCCCGCCCGGTCAGCGGGTGAACGTGGCGTAGCCTCGTTCACCCGCTGACCGGGGGACCCCCCGGACGAAGTCTGGGGGAGCGTCAACGTCGCTCAGGGGTCGTGCCCGTTTCTACAGGTTGTCGCTGATGGCGCTCACCAGTTCACCGTTGCTGGTGTCGCCGCTGAACTCCCAGAAGAACGCTCCGCCGAGGCCCTGGCTGTTGGCCCAGGCCATCTTGGACTTGATGGTGGCGGGGGTGTCGTACGACCACCAGTTGCTGCCGCAGTGGGCGTACGCGGTGCCGGCGACGGTGCCGGTGGCCGGGCAGGACGACTTCAGGACCTTGTAGTCCTCGATGCCCTGCTCATAGGTGCCGGACGCGGGGCCGGTGGCCGTGCCGCCGGGGGCGTCCTGGGTGACACCGGTCCAGCCGCGGCCGTAGAAGCCGATGCCGATGAGCAGTTTCTTCGCGGGGACACCGATCGCCTTGAACTTGGCCAGCGCGTCGGCGGTGGTGAAGCCCGCCTTCGGGATGCCGGAGTACGAGGTGAGCGGGGAGTGCGGGGCGGTCGGGCCCTTGGCGTCCCAGGCACCGAAGAAGTCGTACGTCATGACGTTGTACCAGTCGACGGACTGGGCGGCGCCCGCGTAGTCCGCGGCCTCGATCTTGCCGCCGGCCGAGCCGTCGGCGGTGACCGCGGCGGTGACCAGGTTGTTGGAGCCGAACTTGGCGCGCAGCGCGGACATCAGGTTCTTGTAGGCCGCGGCCCCGCTGGTGTCACAGGTCAGGCCGCAGGCGTTCGGGTACTCCCAGTCGATGTCGATGCCGTCGAAGACATCGGCCCAGCGCGGGTCCTCGACCAGGTTGTAGCAGGACTGGGCGAAGGCGGCCGGGTTGGCCGCCGCCTGCGCGAAGCCGCCGGACCAGGTCCAGCCGCCGAAGGACCACAGCACCTTGATGTTCGGGTACTTCGCCTTCAGCTGGCGCAGCTGGTTGAAGTTGCCGCGCAGCGGCTGGTCCCAGGTGTCGGCGACGCCGCTGACCGACTGGTCGGCGGTGAACGCCTTGTCGTAGTCGGCGTAGGAGTCGCCGATGGCGCACTGGCCGTTGGTGACGTTGCCGAACGCGTAGTTGATGTGCGTGATCTTCGCGGCCGAGCCCGACGTCACCAGGTTCTTGACGTTGTAGTTACGGCCGTAGATGCCCCACTCGGTGAAGTAGCCGAGCTTGACCTTGTCACCGGTGGGCGGGGGAGTGGTGCCGCCGCCGGTGGTGTGCACCTTGACCGCGCCGCTGACGGGCCCCGTCTGGTCGGCGGTGTCCCGGGCCTGCACGGTGTACGAGTAGTCGGTGCCGGCGGTCAGGCCGGTGTCCGTGTACGACGGGCTGGTGACGGTGGCGACCTTGGTGCCGTCGCGCAGCACGTCGTAGTTCTTGATGCCCTTGTCGTCGGTGGCCGCGCTCCAGCCGAGCTTCACCGAGGTGTCGGTGACGGAGGAGGCGGTCGGGGTGCCGGGGGCGGACGGGGCCGCGTCGCCCGGGACCGTCGTGCCGTCGCAGCTGTCGCCGTTCAGCTTGCAGTTCGACGGGGAGCCGGGGCCCGCGCCGTTGAAGCCGAAGGAGACCGAGGCGCCGGGGGCGAGGGTGCCGTTGTAGGACTTGTTCTTCGCCGTCCAGTGGGTGCCGGAGCTGGTGACGTCCGCGTCCCAGGCGGAGGTGACCGAGGTGCCGGAGGGGAAGTCCCACTCGACGGTCCAGGAGCTGAGGCTGCTGCTGCCGGTGTTCTTGATGGTCCACTGGCCGCCGAAGCCGGTGCCCCAGTCGCTGGACTTGGTGAAGCTGGCCGTCGCGTTGGCCGCTGCCTGGGCCGGGCTCGCGAGTCCGACCAGGCCGGCCAGCGGGAGCAACAGGGTCGCGAACCCTGCCGCGGCTCTGTGTCTGAAGCGCATGCTGCGCCTCCCTCGTCATTGGGGGTGTCAGGGGCATGACTGAGCCTTCATGCCACGGTGCTGCGAGGGTAGAAAGGTCTGGACCACAGGTCAATAGGTCTGGACCATTCCGGGTGTGTGCCTCGTCAGAGCCCCAACTCGCGTGCCAGCACGGCCGCTTGCACCCGGCTGCGCAGCTCCAGCTTGGCCAGCAACCGGCTGACGTGCGTCTTCACCGTGCCCTCCGCCATCTCCAGACGCGCCGCGATCTCGGCGTTCGGCAGTCCCTCGCCGATGCAGCGCAGCACCTCCCGCTCCCGCCGGGTGAGCCCCTCCAGCACGGCCGGATCCGGCCCCGCCGCCCGCGCCGGAGCCGAGGCGAACTCGGCGATCAGCCGCCGGGTGACGGCCGGCGCGACGATCCCCTCCCCGCGCGCCACCGTCCGCACCGCGTCCAGCAGCGCGTGCGCCTCGGTGTTCTTCAGCAGGAACCCGGCCGCGCCCGCCCGCAGCGCTCCGAACACATACTCGTCGAGGTCGAAGGTGGTCAGCACGAGGACGTCCGCGAGCCGCTCGGCGACGATCCGCCGGGTCGCGGACACGCCGTCGAGCCGGGGCATCTGAACGTCCATCAGGACCAGGTCCGGCCGGATCTCGCGGGCCAGCTCGACCGCCCGCTCGCCGTCCTCCGCCTCGCCGACCACCTCGATGTCCGGCGCGCTGCGCAGGATCAGGACGAGTCCGGCGCGTACGGCGGACTGGTCCTCGGCGACCAGGACACGGATCATGCGGGGTCTCCTTCACTGACGGGAAGCGTGGCGCGGACGGCCCACAGGGTGCCCTCGGGCCCGGCCTCGAACGTGCCGCCGAGCAGCGCGGTGCGCTCCCGCATCCCGGTGAGACCGGAGCCCGAGCCGGGGGCGCGCGGGGCGTCGCCGGCCCGGTAAGGGCTGGTCACGTGGATGTCCAGTATCCCCTCCCGCTGCCGCAGCGAGACCCGGACGCGGCCCGTGGCCGCGTGCTTCAGGGCGTTGGTCAGCGATTCCTGCACGATCCGGTAGGCGGCGAGTTCGACCGGTGCGGGCACCGTGCCGTGGCCGGTGTCGAGCGTGACGTCGAGACCGTTGGCGCGGGCGCCGTCGACCAGCGCGCCGAGGCCGTCGAGGGTGGGGGACGCGGCGGGCTCGTGGTCGTCCGAGCTGTCCCGCAGGATCCCGATCAGGCGGCGCATCTCGGCCAGTCCCTCGACGCTGTTCTCCCGGATGACGGCCAGGGCGTCCCGCGAGGTCTTCGGGTCGTCCAGGGAGAGCGCGGCCGTGGAGTGGATGGCGATCGCGGAGAGATGGTTGGCGACCATGTCGTGCAACTCGCGGGCCATCCGGGCCCGTTCGGCGGTGACCGCCTGGGCGCGGTCCATCTCGGCGAGCAGCGCGGTCTGTTCGGCGCGCAGCCGGGCGGCCTCGGCCGCGTCGCGGTGGTTGCGCACCACCCAGCCGGTGGACGCGGGCGCGAACGCGACCACGCCGACGCCCACCCCGATCAGCAGGCCCTGCGGATCGCGCCAGAGCGCGGCGGGCACCACCCCGCCGAGCACCGTCAGCATCCCGGTGACCCAGGGGATGCGGCGGGCCGCGGCCGGGGTGCCGTACAGGACGGCCGCGTACATCAGGTCGGTGTACAGCACGATCGTGACGACACTGCCCAGCGTCACCGTGTCCAGGACCACCGCGGCGGTGCCGATCAGCAGTCCGGCGCGGGGCCGGGTGCGGCGCAGCAGCTCGCACGCCGCGGTCGCCGCGAGCGGCAGCAGCGGTGCCCAGAGGGCCCGCCAGAGCACCACATGGTCCGAGGGCACGCGCGGATGGATGCCGAGCGTCCACAGCAGCACCCCGCCGAGCAGTCCGCCGACGGCGATCCGCAGGTCGTGGCGGTGCGGGCGGGGAAGTGGGTGGGCCATGCCCCCCATCCAACACGGCCCCGGAGCGCTCCGCCTGCTCCCCGGGAACGGTCCCCGACTGCGACTTTCGCTTACGGCGGTGTCGTCTGCGCCGACGACGATACGAGCCCGGGACCGGGGGAGCCTTGAGGGGCGAACGAGGGGAGCGAACCGTGATCGTCGGACTGATCATCGCCTGTGAGGCGGGCTTCTGGGTGCTGCTCGCCGCCGGGCTGGCCTTCCGGTACGCGCTGCGGATGCCGCGTACCGGCCTGGCCCTGCTGCTGTGCGAGCCGCTGCTGGAGGCGGTGCTCTTCACCGTCACCGCGATCGACCTCAGGAACGGGGCCGAACCGGACTGGCGGCACGGCCTCGCGGCGGTCTACATCGGCTTCACGGTCGGCCTCGGCCACTCCACCATCGCGTGGGCGGACGCCCGGGTGGCCCACCGCTTCGCCGGCGGCCCGCCCCCGGTCAGGCCGCCGAGGTACGGCACCGCCCGCGCCGTGCACGAGTGGAAGGTCGCGGCCCGCTGGGTCCTGGCCTCGGTCGTCGCCCTCGCCCTGCTCCAGGGCGCCGTCTGGTACGTCGGCGACCAGGGCGATGTCAGCTCGCTGCGGTCCTGGCAGCTGCGCATGGTCTGGCTGATCGGCATCAACCTGGTCATCGCCGTCAGCTACACCCTCTTCCCCAAGCGGGCGCCGGAGGGCGAGGGCGCCGGAAAACCGGTCGACGCGGAGTCGGGCTCCGGGCGATCATCCAGGCGATGACACGCACCGACACACCTGCCGCCTGGGACGAACGCACCCAGCTGACCACCTTCCTCGACTACGTACGCGCCACCGCGCGCCACAAGTGCGAGGAGCTCTCCGACGAGGACGCCCGCAAGGCGCTGCTGCCCGGCTCGCCGCTGATGACCCTGAGCGGGCTCGTCAACCACCTGCGCTGGGTCGAGTACTACTGGTTCCGGGTCGTCTTCCTGGGGGAGGAGGACGAGGGTCCCTGGACGGACGAGGACCCGGACCGCGAGATGCGCATCGCCGTGGACATCCCGCTGCCCCGGCTGCTCGCGGAGTACGCCGAGGAGTCGGCGCGGCACAACGAGCTGGTCGCCGCGCACGACCTGGACACCAAGGCCCGGCGCGCGCGTGCCGACGGCGACCCGGTGGACCTCCGCTGGATCCTGCTGCACCTCGTCGAGGAGACGGCCCGGCACAACGGCCACCTCGACATCCTGCGCGAGCTGATCGACGGCCGGACCGGCGACTGACCGGGAGGGGGCGGCTTTCTAGCGCTCACCGCCCGGCACCCACAGCACGTCGCCGGCCGCGCCGTTGGCGGTGCGGGCCAGGATGAACAGCAGGTCCGAGAGGCGGTTGAGGTAGGTCGCGGCGAGCGGGTTCATCGTCTCGCCGTGCACCTCCAGCGCCGCCCAGGTGGAGCGCTCGGCCCGGCGTACGACGGTGCACGCCTGGTGCAGCAGGGCGGCGCCGGGGGTGCCGCCGGGCAGGATGAAGGAGCGCAGCTTCGTCAGCCGCTCGTTGAAGCGGTCGCAGTCCGCCTCCAGCCTGTCGATGTAGAACTGCTCCACCCTGAGCGGCGGGAACTCCGGGTTCTCCACCACCGGCGTCGCCAGGTCCGCGCCCACGTCGAACAGGTCGTTCTGGACCCGGGTGAGGACCTTGGCGATCTCCTCGTCGAGACCGCCCAGCGCGAGGGCGGTGCCGAGCACCGCGTTGGCCTCGTTGGCATCGGCGTACGCCGAGATCCTGAGGTCGGTCTTGGCGACCCGGCTCATGTCACCGAGGGCGGTGCTGCCCTGGTCTCCGGTCCTGGTGTAGATGCGCGTCAGATTGACCATGCGACCAGCGTAGTTATGCCCCGGCGGTACGGAACACGCGTGTGCCCACCGTCACGGCGAGTCCCGCGAAGCCGACCGCGACCAGCACGCCGTACAGCATGTGCGCGCTCGTGTACTGGCCGAGGTAGGCGTCGCGCACCGCGTCCACCAGATAGCGGAACGGGACGAAGTGCGAGAGCACGTCGAGCCAGGCGGGCGCGAGCGTCATCGGGAGCATCAGGCCGGACAGCAGCATCGACGGCATCGACACCGCGTTGATCAGCGGCCCGAACTCCTGCGGGGTGCGGACCTTCATGCCCAGCGCGTACGACAGCGAGGCCAGCGAGACGGTGAGCAGGGCGACGAACCCGAAGCCGATCAGGACGCCCGGCAGGGGCGCGCGCAGGCCCATCACCACCGCGGCGAGCACCAGCAGCACCGCCTGGAAGACGAAGACCGTGGCGTCCCGCAGCACCCGGCCGAGGAGCAGCGCGAGGCGGCTGACCGGCGTCACCCGCATCCGCTCCACCACCCCCTGGGCGTTCTCCATGATGACCGTGAATCCGGCGAACAGGGCTCCGAAGAGCCCGAGTTGGAGGAGCAGCCCGGGGACGAGCACCTGCCAGGAGCTGCCCTCGCCGCCCAGCGGCAGGCCGGTGAGCAGGGGCCCGAAGAAGACCAGGTACAGCAGCGGGGTCAGTACGCCGAAGAGCAGCGCGAAGCGGGAGCGCAGGGACTGGCGCAGATAGCGGCCGTAGACGAGGGCCGTGTCGTGCAGAAGCATGCGGGCGGGTCCTATACGGCGACGGGGGCGGAGCCGGCGGGGGCGGGGCCGCGGCCGGTGATGGCGAGGAAGGTGTCCTGGAGGGTGGCGTCGAGCGAGCCGCCGTGCGCCAGCTTGAGCGCGCTCGGCGTGCCGTCGGCCGCCACCACGCCCCGGTCGACGATCACGATCCGGTCGGCGAGGGCTTCGGCCTCGTCCAGGTAGTGGGTGGTCAGGAAGACCGTGGTGCCGTGCTCGTCGCGCAGCCGGCGGACCAGGGCCCACAGGTCGGCGCGGCTGCCCGGGTCGAGGCCGGTCGTCGGCTCGTCGAGGAAGAGCACCTTCGGGCGGTGGGTGAGCGCCATCGCGATGTCCAGGCGGCGGCGCTGGCCGCCGGAGAGGGCGCCCGTCCGCCGGTCGAGCAGCCCGGTGAGGTCCAGGTCCCGGGCCAGCTCGGCGGTGCGCCGGGCCGCCTCGGCCCTCGACAGGCGGTACATGCGGGCCTGGGTGACCAGCTCCTCCCGGACGGAGATCCGCGGGTCCACCCCGCCGGACTGGGCCACATAGCCGGAGACCCGGCGCACGCCCGCCGGGTCGCCCGCCAGGTCGTGCCCGGCGACCGCGGCCGTGCCGCCGGTGGGCCTGAGCAGGGTGGTGAGCATCCGCAGGGTGGTCGTCTTGCCGGCGCCGTTGGGGCCGAGGAAGCCGAGGATCTCGCCCTCGCGGACGGTGAGGTCGACGCCGCGCACGGCCTCGACGGGGCCTTGTCTGCTCGGGAAGGCGCGGGCCAGGCCGGCCGCGCTGATGACTGCTGCCATGCCCCACAGAAAAACAGAGTCCCTGAAATTTTGCAATGACTCCAAATTTTCAGTCGACCCAGTGAAGTTAGGATGCGGGCATGGCTGAGGGACTCAGGGAGCGGAAGAAGCGGCAGACCAGGCAGTACATCTCGGATGTCGCCACGGGTCTTTTCCTGGAGCGCGGATTCGACGCGGTGACCGTCGCCGAGATCGCCGACGCCGCCGATGTGTCGGTGAACACCGTCTACAACTACTTCCCGGCCAAGGAGGACCTCTTCTTCGACCGCTCGTCCGGCGTGGTGGACCGGCTCGCCCGCTGGGTGCGGGCCCGGGACGCGGGGGAGTCCGCCGCCCGGGCCGTACTGCGCGAGCTGCGCGGCGAGGTCCAGGCCGTCTCGCCCCGGATGGGACTGATCGCCGGATACGCGGGCTTCATGCGGGTCATCGACGAGGCCCCGCCCCTGCGCTCCCGGCTGTGGGCCCTCGCCCAGGAGGCGCAGGCCGCCCTGGCGCGGGCGCTGCGCGAGGAGACCGGCGCGGCCGACGGCGACGAGCTGCCCCAGCTGATGGCAGGTCAGATCAGCTGGGTGCACAGTACGGTCATGGCGGTCATCTCACGCGAGATGGTCAAGGAGCGTGATCCGGGCGAAGTATCACGAGAGGTACTGGCTCTCCTCGATGACATCGAGGACCTGTTGAGCGAAAAGGTGCTCAACTACGCCGTCCGTGGAGCGTCCTGACCCCTGCCGGTGTGATGTCCGTCAAATGAGACGTGACGCGCGTTACTTACCGGTCACACAGCGGCGTCGGAGCGCTATGGTCCGCCGGAGGGGCAGACCATCCAGCGCGTTCAAGGGAGTCGGAGTGGCACGCAAGCTCGCTGTCATCGGGGCCGGTCTCATGGGTTCCGGCATCGCTCAGGTCGCCGCGCAGGCGGGCTGGGACGTCGTCCTGCGGGACGTCACCGACGAGGCACTGAAGCGCGGCACCGACGGCATCGAGGCTTCGTACGGCAAATTCGTCGGCAAGGGCAAGCTGTCCGCCGAGGACGCCCAGGCCGCCCTCGCGCGCATCACCGCGACCACAGACCTGGACGCCGCCGCCGACGCCGATGTCGTCGTGGAGGCCGTCTTCGAGAAGCTGGAGGTCAAGCACGAGATCTTCCGCGCGCTCGACAAGATCGTGCGCGAGGACGCCGTGCTCGCCTCCAACACCTCCGCCATCCCGATCACCAAGATCGCGGCGGTCACCGAGCGCCCCGAGCGGGTCGTCGGCGTCCACTTCTTCTCGCCGGTACCGATGATGCAGCTCGTCGAGCTGGTCCGGGGCTACAAGACCAGCGACGAAACCCTCGCCGTCGCCCGGGAGTTCGCCGAGTCCGTCGGCAAGACCTGCATCGTCGTCAACCGCGACGTGGCCGGCTTCGTCACCACCCGGCTGATCTCCGCCCTCGTGGTCGAGGCCATCAAGCTCTACGAGTCCGGCGTCGCGACCGCCGAGGACATCGACCTCGCCTGCAAGCTGGGCTTCGGCCACGCCATGGGCCCGCTGGCCACCACCGACCTCACCGGCGTGGACATCCTGCTGCACGCCGCCGGCAACATCTACACCGAGTCCCAGGACGAGAAGTTCGCCCCGCCGGAGCTGATGCGCCGGATGGTGGACGCCGGTGACATCGGCCGCAAGAGCGGGCAGGGCTTCTACACGTACTGAGTCACCCGCCCACGCCCGACCGCCCCGGGAGCATCACTCCCGGGGGTGAATTCGGTATCGGTTCGCTTACAAACAGCAACCGCACCGCCACTCGCACAGTCAGACGTTGCACACCAACGTCCATCGAGACGCCAACCGCACTCAACGGGGAGCGCATATGCACATCAGGGGCGACCACGCCGAGCTGGTCGTCGGGGGCCGCCTCGACGTCCGCAGCGCGGCGGACGCCCGTACGGCCCTGCACTCGGCCGTCGACACCGGTGTCGGCGACCTGGTGCTCGACCTGTCCGAACTGGACTCCTGGGACGCCACCGGGCTCGGGGTGATCATGGGTGCCCACCGGCGGGCCGGCCGCTGCGGGCGCCGTCTGGTGCTGCGGTGCGTGCCGGCGCAGATGCAGCGCCTGCTGGTGGCGACCCGGCTGCACCGCATCCTGGCCATCGAGGGCGGCATCGGCGTGGAGTCGCTGCCCCGGGTATGACCCGGATATGAGGCGCGTGCGGCGGTGAAGCGGGCGAGGGGGGAGACCCGGGCGCACCCGCCGAAGCACCCGTCGAGGGCATTCCCCATGAGACCGTGACGTCTCGGACCGCATGGCACCCCGCCCTGTCGGAGACACCGGCCGAAGGATTAGGGTGCGGTCGCCCGCCTCTCGCAACCCTCGACCGAGCGGGCCCGGACCAGAAGCGACAGCGCGGTGTGCGACAAGGCCGGGAGGGCCGGAAACACGGGCACACGACGCTTTTGGGGGGCTTGAACCCATGGACCCGATCAACCCGGGACCCGAGGAGCACGGCCGGGCACACAACCGCCGCCAGCCCCGGGAGTCCCTCACCGCCGACCTCGCCCCGGGCACGCCCGCGCCCGCCCGCACCGCTCAGCTCGTCTCCGGCGACCTGCAGGTGACGGTCAATCCGGTCGACGGCAGCGAGATCGAGCCGTGCCCGCCGGCCCGGCGCCCCGGCCGGCCCCGCAGGCGCACCGCCCAGGAGCGTGCCGAGGCCGAACGCGCCGCCCGTCCGCCCGTACCGCCGGGCCCCGCCCAGCCCGCGCTCTCCCTGCTGGAACGCCAGGACGAACGCGAGCGCCTGGTCCGGCTGCTCGCCCGCGGACGCTCGGTCCGCGTCACCGGGCCGGCCGGCTCCGGCCGCAGCGCCCTGCTCGACCTGGTCGCCGAGGACTGCCTCGACCTCGCCCCCGACGGCCTGGTCCGCCTCAGCGGCTTCCGCCGCACCGCCGGCGACGTCCTGCACGATCTGTTCCACGCCGTCCACGACGCCCCCGGCCACCGCCCCGACCGGGACGAACTGGTCGCCTGCGTCCAGGACATCGGCGCGGTCGTCGTCCTGGACGACCTGGAGTTCGGCGGCGCCGCCCTGGACGAGCTGCTCGACGCCACCCCCGAGTGCGCGTTCCTGCTCGGCGCCACCCCCGATGTGCCCGCGCCCTCCGCCGAGTCGGAGGTGGAGGAGGTCTTCCTCAGCGGCCTCGACCGCGCCGCCGGAGTGGAGATCCTGGAGCGCGCCATCGGCCGGGTGCTCACCGAGGAGGAGGCCAACTGGGCCGGTGACCTGTGGTTCGAGTCCGAGGGGCTGCCCCTGCGGTTCGTGCAGGCCGGCGCCCTGCTCCAGCAGCGCGACCAGCTGCGGGCCAGCACCGGCGCGGTGGACGAGTACGGCGTCTTCGAGGACGTACGGCCGCCCGCGGACATACCCGTGGACCTGGAGAACGAGGTTCCGCTGCCCTCGCTCGGCGAGGCCGCGGCCCCCGCCCCGCTGCTCGCCTCCCGGCTGACCGCCTCCGCCCGCGCCGCCCTGCGCTTCGCCGTCGCCCTCGGCGGCGAGATACCCCACCAGGCCCATCTGCCCGCCCTGGTCGGCGACACCCACGCGGACGCCGCGCTCGGCGAGCTGGCGAGCTGCGGCCTGGTCTCCCCGGTCGGCTCCCGCTACCGGCTCGCGGCCGGTGTGCAGACCCAGCTGGAGGCGGCCGGATACGCCGCGGACGCCGCCGGCCACGCCCTCACCGCCGCCCAGCACTACGCCTGGTGGGCCGGACACCCCTCCGTCACCCCCGAGCGGGTGTGCGCGGAGGCCGACGCCGTCCTGGCCGCGCTCGCCGCCGTCGTACCGCAGACGTCCCCGCCCGCCGAGGGCGAGGAGAGCAGCGCCGTACGGCTGGCCCGCACGGCCGCCCCCGCGTTCGCCGCCGGACTCCACTGGAGCGCCTGGGAACGGGCCCTGCGGTCCGGCGCGGAGGCCTCCCGGCTGGCCGGAGAGGTACCCGATCAAGCCTATTTCCACCATGAGTTGGGCATCCTCGCGCTCTGCGCCGGACAGCTCGACCGGGCCCGCGCCGAGCTGGAGTCCTCCGGCGGGCTGCGCGGCGCCCTCGCCGACAAGCGCGGTACGGTCGCCGGCCGCCGCGCCCTCGCGCTGCTCGCCGACCGCGCCGGCACGGTACCCGGGCCGCTGGCGCCGGCGGAGGAGGAGCCGGCGCAGGAGCGGCAGCCGGAGTCATGGCACGCGGCGGCCCGGCAGGAGCCTGCGCCCGCGCCGTACGGCCCCGCGGGCGACACCCTGGTCGCCCGGCAGTTCCCGCCGCCCGGGGCGCGGGGCGGCGGCGTCCGCTCCATGGTCCGGCGCAACCTGGTGGCGGTCGGCTCGGGCGCGCTGCTCGCCGCCGTGCTCGGCACCGTCATCGCGCTCGGCATGACCTCCGACGCGGACGGCGGGAACCCGGCGGGCAAGGTCGAGGTGAACCCCTCGGCGACCCAGGGCCTGGAGGAGGGCGGCCCGGACGCGGACCCGGCCGACACCGGCGGGGGTGGGGGCGGCGGCACCGGCACGACCGTCGGCCGGCCCGCCTCGCCGGGCCCCGACGGCACGTACGGCACGGCGGACGATCCGGCGCCGCCGCCGACGGCCTCGCAGCGCCCCTCGGAGACGACCGGGCCGTCCGACTCCGGCTCCCCGTCCGGCTCGCCGTCCAAGTCACCCAAGCCGTCGGGCTCCACCAGCCCGTCCGGCGGCGGTACGACGGGTAGCTCGACCGGCGGTACACCGACCGGCGGCTCCACCGGCGGAACCCCCACCGGAGGCTCCACCGGCGGCACGCCCACCGGCGGCTCGACGGGCGGTACGCCCACGGGCGGCACCGGTGGTGGCACCACCACCGGCGGCTCGGGCGGTACGACGGGCGGTACGACCGGCACCACGACCGACGGCGGCGGCACGGCCGGAGACACCGGCGGCACGACGGCGGGCACGGGGGGCACCGCCGACGGGTCCGCTGCGGGCGGCTAGATCAGGCGGAGGCGGTGCCGGCGGGCGGCTCACCGGGCGGTGCGCCCCCACCGGAGGCTCGTCGGGCGGCACCCCCACCAGAGACTCGTCGGGCGGCACGCCCAGGGGGCTCCGGGGGCTCGGCAGGCGGGACGACTGGCACTACGACCGACGACGGCGGCGCGGCCGGAGACACCGGCGGCACGACGGCGGGCGGCACGATGGCGGGCACGGCGGGCACCGCCGACGGGTCCGCTGCGGGCGGCTAGACCTGGCGGAGGCGGTGCCGGCGGGCGGCTCACCGGGCGGTGCGCCCCCACCGGAGGCTCGTCGGGCGGCACCTGCACCAGAGACTCGTCGGGCGGCACGCCCAGGGGGCTCCGGGGGCTCGGCAGGCGGGACGACTGGCACTACGACCGAAGGCGGCGGCGCGGCCGGAGACACCGGCGGTACGACGGCGGGCGGCACGATGGCGGGCACGGCGGGCACCGCCGACGGGTCCGCTGCGGGCGGCTAGACCTGGCGGAGGCGGTGCCGGCGGGCGGCTC
>NZ_JBIBUO010000001.1:0-61526 GCF_043079545.1 Streptomyces sp. NPDC015171 | reverse complement strand
GCTCACCGGGCGGTGCGCCCCCACCGGAGGCTCGTCGGGCGGCACCCCCACCAGAGACTCGACGGGCGGTGCGCCCAGGGGGTTCCGCTTCAGGCGGCTGGAGCCGGCGTCGCGGGCAGGGGCGGGCGGCTAGAACAGGCGGAGTTTGTCGTCCTCGATGCCGCGCATGGCGTTGTAGTCCAGGATCTGGCAGTTGATGCCGCGGTCGGTGGCGAGCACGCGGGCCTGCGGCTTGATCTCCTGCGCGGCGAAGACACCGCGGACCGGGGCCAGATGCGGGTCGCGGTTCAACAGCTCCAGATAGCGCGTGAGTTGCTCCACGCCGTCGATCTCGCCGCGGCGCTTGATCTCGACCGCGACGGTCTGGCCGTCGGCGTCCCGGCACAGGATGTCCACCGGGCCGATCGCGGTCATGTACTCGCGGCGGATGAGGGAGTAGCCCTCGCCCAGCGTCTCGATGCGGTCGGCGAGCAGTTCCTGGAGGTGCGCCTCCACGCCATCCTTGATCAGGCCGGGATCCACACCCAGCTCGTGCGAGGAGTCATGGAGGATCTCCTCCATCGTGATGATCAGTTTCTCGCCCGCCTTGTTGACGACCGTCCACACGCCCTCGTCCTCGCCGGCGCCCTCCTTCAGCGTGCAGGGCGGCGACATCCAGTTGAGCGGCTTGTAGGCCCGGTCGTCGGCGTGGATGGAGACGCTGCCGTCCGCCTTGACCAGGATCAGTCGGGGGGCCGAGGGCAGGTGGGCGGTGAGCCGGCCGGCGTAGTCGACCGAGCACCGGGCAATGACGAGACGCATGGTCGGCAACGCTACTCGACGCGCGCCGGTGCACGCGATCCGCGTATCCCGCTCCCCGTGAATCGCCCCAATTATCCCTGGAAACTCTTGTTCATCCCTGGCCGATAGTGAGCATGAGGCGACCGTTCCATATACGCATTCTGCTGGTGTGGTCACCGACGGTTGCCTACCGTAGAGAACGGGAGGTTGCGGCTCATGTACCGAGCGTGTTCGAAATCGCGAACTCCCCTATCTGTCCGGCAACCCCTGCGCTTCGGGGGTGCGAGAGGAGAACCCATGTCGCTCGACGTCTCACCGGCCCTACTCGAACAGGCCGAGCGAGGCGAGGTCGACGAAGCAGCATTCGTCGACTGCGTCCGGACCTCCCTGCCTTACGCATGGGAGATGATCAGCTCCCTGGTGGCTCAGCTGAAGGTGGACGGCGGACCCTTCGCCGACAACCAGACGCCCCCGCCGGACGAGCAGGCACGCGGTCAGCTGCTGCGCGCGCTCGCGAGTGACGCCATCCGCGGCGCGCTGCAGCGGCACTTCGGGGTGCGGCTGGCCTTCCAGAACTGCCACCGCGTGGCGGTGTTCCCGACGGACGCCTCGGTGGACGAGACGCTGGCCCGCTTCACGTCGGTGCGCAATCAGTTGCTGAACCAGTCTCCGGAGCTGCGGGACTGCTGACACCCGGCTGGGGGAGGGCCGAGACAGCGAGTCGCCGGCTTGCCGCTCCATCTGCGGGAGGTGCGTCGGTACTGGGGCGGCAAGCCCCCGGGCGGCTCGCGTGTCGGAGCGGGTCAGCGCAGCTGGGGCAGGACCTCGGCGCCGAGACGCCGTAGGTTCTCCTCCGTGGCCGCGAGGTCGCCCGAGCCCTCCGTCAGCAGGGCGAAGCGGGAGATCCCGGTGCGCTCCGCGGTGGCCGCGAGCCGGTCGGCGGCGAGCCGCGGGGTGCCCACCGGGTGCAGCCCGCAGAGCAGTTCGGTGTAGGCGTGCGGGTCGCGCATCGTGCGCGCCCGTCCGTCCACCGTCACATGGGCGTCGAGCCCCTGCCTCAGCCAGCCCGGCATCGCCTTCAGCAGGGTCTCCACCGCGTCCGTACGGCGGTCGGCGAGCTGGCACACCCCGGCCGAGACATGGGCGGCGCCCGCGATCTCGTCGGCCGGCCGGCCCGCCGCGCGGGCGCAGCGCCGCCACAGGGCGACCATCTCGGCCTTCTCCTCGTCCCCGACGTGCATGCCGAGCAGCATCGGCAGCCCGCGCTCCGCGGCCAGCCGCACGCTCTCGGGCGAGGTGCAGGCGAGGACGACCTCGGGCCCCGGGGTCTCCGTCAGCGCCTCCGAAGGGCGGGGCACGACCGGCACCTCGCGGAAGGAGTACCGCTCGCCCGAGGCCGACACGGCCGGTTCGCTCAGCCAGCGAAGCAGCAGATCGAGTGAGTCCGGGAACCCGCGTTCGTATGCCTCTAGGCCCGCGCCGAACACCTCGAGGTCCACCCAGGGGCCGCCGCGGCCGACGCCGAGCGTGAACCGTCCGCCGCTGGTCAGATGCAGCAGCGCGGCCTGCTCGCCGAGGGCGACCGGGTGCGCGGTGGGCAGTACGCTCACCGCCGTGCCGATCCGGACGCGGCGGGTGCGGCCGAGCAGCAGCGCGGCCAGCGTGACGGCGGACGGGCATGTGCCGTAGGGCACGAAGTGGTGCTCGGCCAGCCATACCGCGTCCAGACCCGCCTGCTCGGCGACCTCCGCCGAGCGGACCGCCCGGTGCAGGGCCTCGCCCTGGCCCTGCCCCGGGAACTGGGCGGCCAGCACAAAACTTCCTACGTGCATCGCATTTCCTGCTTCCTTGGCTCCGACCCGGAGCTCCCCCGCCCGGCATAACCGTCTGACACGTGCGCAGGACACGGCCTGGCGGAGAGATTTGCGGATTGTCTGCAGAATGAGTCGCACGGGAGGGGGACTTGTACGGGTTGGTCCCCTACGGGTACCCCGCTCCACGGCGCGTAGGCTGGATGCAGCCCCTGCTCCCTGTACAGCCCCGAGAGGTGTCCTGTGTCCCCGCGTCGCAACCGACCGAAGGCAGCCGGAACGCCGGGCCAGAGCGCCGAGGACGACCGGGCCGGCCGGTACGGCGGCTGGCAGTCCACGGAGAGCTGGCAGGACGAGGAGTGGAGCGTACGGCATGTGGCGGGGGCCAGCGCGCAGGGCAAGACCTACCGCTGCCCGGGCTGCGACCAGCTGATCCCCTCCGCCGTCCCGCACGTGGTCGCCTGGCCGGAGCACGCGGGCGTGGACGACCGCAGGCACTGGCACAAAGCCTGCTGGAACGCGAAGGACCGCCGCACCACGCGGGTGCAGCGGTCCCGTAACGCGCCGAGGTTCTGAACCGCCCGGCTCACACGTCCCGGCTCTGCAGCAGGGCGTACGCGCCCGCGTACACCGCCGCCGCCAGGACGAGCATGATCCACACCGGGTCCCAGCCGGACGGGCCCGACTCGGTGAGCGAGTTGGCGTAGAAGACGCTCAGCTGGTTGGGGATCGAGTACTCGAACAGCCACTCACGCAGCTTGCTGAGCGACTCCGTGGCCATGAACAGCGCGAGCACCAGCGGCGCGAGCACCACGCCGATCATGATCGTGATGGCGCCGGCGGAGTGCCGGATGACCGAGCCGATGAGCATCGAGACCAGCCCGAGCAGGGCGACGAAGAGGCTGATGCCGACGGTCGCCTTGAACCAGTCGCCACCGGTCGGGGTCCGGGCGCCGGTGTTCTCCAGCATGGACGCGTGGACCATGGCCACGAAGGTGGACGTGACCAGGGTGGCGACGAAGGCGACGGCGAAGAACACGATCGACTTGGCGGCGAGCACCCGGGCCCGGCTGGGGCAGGCGGTCATCGTCGTCCGGATCATGCCGGTGCCGTACTCCGAGGCCGTGGTCAGCACGCCGAGCGTGATGATGCAGATGCTGCCGAGCAGCAGGCCGAAGAAGCCGAACGACAGCGGGTTCTCGCCGGACAGGCTGGCGGAGTCGGAGTTGGACTCGACCAGCGCGCCCGCCATCAGGCCGATGCCGAGCACGAGCACCACGAACACACCGAGCGTCCACATCGTGGACCGCACCGACCTGATCTTCGTCCACTCGGAGGCCAGCGCGTGCCCGAGGTGGGTGCGCACGACCGGGATGGGCGAGGTGTAGCCGGCGTACGCTCCGCCGGGCGCCGCCTGCCAGGTCGGCGCGGCTGCCGGGGCCTGCTGCATCGGGGGCTGGTGGGTGCTCATCGGGCGTCCTCGGGCTGGGTCGGGGCGGAGGCGGGAGCGGCCGGGGCGGCGGGGGCCGCAGGAGTCGCAGGAGTCGCGGGAGCCGCGTCGGGCGCCTGCTGCGGCGCGGGCGGGGCGGCGACGGGGGCCGCGGGGGCCGCGGGGGCCTGCGGAGCGGCCTGGACGGGCGCGGGCGCGGCGTCCGCCGGGGCGGCCGGGGCCGCCTTGGCCAGGGCCGGCGGCAGACCCTGGGCGGGCTGCTGGGGCTGCTGGGGCTGCTGGGGCTGGGGCTGCGGGGCCTGGCCGGCGGGCTGGGCCGGTGCGCCCGGCTGGGCGTACGGGTTGGCCGCTCCCGGAGCGCCGCCGTACGGGCCGGCGGGCGCGGCCGGCATCGCGAAGGGCTGGCCGCCCTGCTGCGGCGACGGCGGCGCGTACCAGCCGGGCTGGCCCTGGCCGGGGACCGGCATGGGCGGCTGGGCGCCGGGCGGCGGCTGCTGCTGGAGACCGGCCTTCTGGTCGATGGTGGAGCGGTAGTCCACGGCGGCCTGCGTCATCCGCATGTACGCCTCTTCCAGCGAGGCCTGGTGCGGGGACAGCTCCCACAGCCGGACGTCCGCCTCGTGCGCGAGGTCGCTGATCCGGGGCAGCGGCAGTCCGGTCACCCGGAGCGCGCCGTCCTGCTCCGGCAGCACGTGCCCGCCCGCCTCGGCCAGCGCCGAGGACAGCTTCTCGCGCAGCTGGGGCTCGGTGTCGGGCGTGCGGACCCGCGCGAAGTCGGCCGAGTTGGCCGAGATGAAGTCCTTCACGCTCATGTCGGCGAGCAGCTGGCCGCGCCCGATCACGATGAGGTGGTCGGCGGTCAGCGCCATCTCGCTCATCAGGTGCGAGGAGACGAAGACCGTACGGCCCTCGGCCGCCAGCGCCTTCATCAGATTGCGGACCCAGAGGATGCCCTCGGGGTCGAGGCCGTTGACCGGCTCGTCGAAGAGCAGCACCTGCGGGTCGCCGAGCAGCGCGGCGGCGATGCCGAGGCGCTGGCCCATGCCGAGCGAGAAGCCCTTGGAGCGCTTTTTGGCCACCTGCTGGAGGCCGACGACGCCGAGCACCTCGTCCACCCGGCGGGCCGGGATGCCCGAGAGCTGGGCGAGGCTCAGCAGGTGGTTGCGGGCGGACCGGCCGCCGTGCACGGCCTTGGCGTCGAGCAGCGCGCCGACCTGGCGCGGGGCGTTGGGCAGCTTGCGGTACGGGTAGCCGCCGATGGAGACCGACCCGGACGTGGGATTGTCCAGCCCGAGGATCATCCGCATCGTCGTGGACTTGCCCGAGCCGTTCGGCCCGAGGAAGCCGGTGACGGCCCCGGGCCGCACCTGGAAGGAAAGGTTGTACACGGCGGTCTTGTCGCCGTAGCGCTTGGTCAGGCCGACAGCCTCGATCATGCTCCGCACCCATCGAAAGGTTCAGGACAGCGGGGCACACGCCCCCGTAAGGGTTAGGAGGATATCGAGGCGCTGACGGTTCCGCCCAAGAGAGGGTAAAGGCTGAGTATCACGTGAGGTGACCGGAGGATCTACTGGGCGTCCCGGCGCTTGAGGAGCAGATAGCCGCCCGCGAGCGCGGCGATCACCCACAGCGCCATGATCCCCAGTCCGGCCCAGGGCCCGTAGGGGGTGTCGTCGCCGACGCGCGGCACCACCTGCATGATCCGGCTGCCGGCCTGGTCGGGCAGGAAGCGGCCGAGTTTCTTGGTGGCGTCGACGTTGCCGAGGATGTTGGAGATCAGGAAGAAGAACGGCATCAGGACGCCGAGGGAGAGCATCGGCGAGCGCAGCATCGCGGCGACGCCCATGGAGAACACCGCGATCAGGGTCATGTACAGGCCGCCGCCGAACACCGCCCGCAGCACCCCGGGATCACCGATGGCGGCCCGGTGGGAGCCGAGCATCGCCTGGCCGAGGAAGAACGCGGCGAAGCTGGTGACCATGCCGGTGAGCAGCGCGAGCGCGGCGGCCACCGCGACCTTGCTGAACAGGAAGGTGGCGCGGCGCGGCACGGCGGCCAGCGAGACCCGGATCATGCCGGTGCTGTACTCGTTCGAGACGACCAGCACACCGAACACGATCATGGCGAGCTGGCCGAGGGTCATCCCCGCGAAGCTGATGACCGTGGGATCGAAGGAGAACCGCTCCCGCGCGGGCATGTCGGCGAACTGCCGGCTCGACAGCGCGGAGATCAGCATCCCGAGGGCGACGGTGACCACCACGGCCAGCGACAGCGCCCACACCGTGGACGCCACTGACCGGATCTTGGTCCACTCGGACCGGATGACCTGGACGGCCGCCATGGCTCAAGCCCCCTTCCAGCCGGTGCCCCAGTCCTGCGGGGCGGCACCCGGACCGGACTGCGCGTGGTACTCCACCGCTTCCGCCGTCAACTGCATGAACGCCTCCTCGAGCGAGGCCTGCCGCGGACTCAGCTCGTGCAGCACGAGCCCGTTGCGCGCGGCCAGCTCACCGATCTGCTCGCCCTTGCCGCCCGCCACCTCCAGCGCCCCGCCGCCCGCCTCCACGACCGTGATCCCGGCCTGGTGCAGCACATCGAGCAGCCGTTCGCGCTGCGGGGAGCGGATCCGCACGTACGACCGCGAGTTCGTCCGGATGAAATCGGCCATGGAGGTGTCCGCGAGCAGCCGCCCCTGGCCGATGACCACCAGATGGTCGGCGGTCAGCGCCATCTCGCTCATCAGGTGGCTCGACACGAACACCGTCCGGCCCTGCGCGGCCAGCGACTTCATCAGATTCCGGATCCAGTGGATGCCCTCCGGGTCGAGCCCGTTGACCGGCTCGTCGAACATCAGGATCCGCGGATCGCCGAGCAGCGCGCCCGCGATCCCCAGCCGCTGGCCCATGCCCAGCGAGAACCCCTTGGCCTTCTGCCGTGCCACGGCGGTGAGCCCGACCGTCTCCAGCACCTCGGCCACCCGGCTCGCCGGGATGCCGTTGCTCTGCGCGAGACAGAGCAGATGGTTGTAGGCGCTCCGGCCGCCGTGCACGGCCTTGGCGTCCAGCAGGGCGCCGATGTACGTCAGCGGGTCCTTGAGGGCGTCGTAGTGCCTGCCGTCGATACGGACGTCACCGGCGGTGGGGTGGTCGAGCCCGAGGATCATCCGCATGGTCGTGGACTTCCCGGCCCCGTTGGGCCCGAGAAAGCCCGTCACGATGCCCGGCCGCACCGTGAAGGTGAGGTGGTCGACCGCCACCTTCTCGCCGTACCGCTTGGTCAGCCCCTCCAGCTCGATCATGCGGCCACGCTAAGACCGGCCGTGGGGGCCTGCCACTTGAGCGGCGGCGCGCGGTGCCGTGCGCCCGCGTCAGCCGGGCCGGCGGATCCGGACGGGGCCGCGGGCCCGCGCGGGGTCGACGGCATCGCCGTGCTGGGTGATCTCCACCCGCCCCTCGGCGGCGAGCCGGGCGGCGGCCCGGCGGACGGGCTCCATCAGTTCACGCCAGCCCTCGTCCCGGGACCCGTGCACCGCGCGGGCGACGTCCGAGGGGCACACCGACGCCCCCGGCGCCCTCCGGTCGAGCAGACCGAGGATGGCGTCTTCGAGGGATCGGTCGCCGTCCGGCATACGAGGCACCTCTTCCCGCCCGCGGGGCCGCGCGCGGAGCCGGTACGGTCCGCCCGCCGGGCCCCGCGCCTCTGCCCTCAGGCTACGCCCGCCGACGGGACCGGGACACGGCACTCGGGCACGCGAGGGGGGCGGCGGGACCGGCCCACCGCCCCCCTCGGGGTGCGTACGACTGCCCGGACCTAGCGGGTCTGCTGCGCCGGGACGCCCCGGGAGATCGGCTCGTCGTCGGTCGACGTGCCGGCCGCGGCCACCGCGGCACCGGTCAGCGTGGCGAGCATCTCGCGGACGTTCGTCAGCTGGGCGTTGATGCTGTCGCGGCGGTTGGTGAGCGCCGCCAGCTCCCGCTCGGATTCCGAACGGATCCGGTCGGCCTTGGCGTTGGCGTCGGCCACGATGTCCTCGGCCTGGCGCTGCGCGGTCTCCACCGTCTGGCGGGCACGGCGCTCGGCGTCGGTGCGCAGCTTCTCCGCCTCCAGGCGCAGCTGCTCGGCCCGGTGCTCGATCTCGGCGAGGCGCTTCTCGGCCTTCTGCTGACGCGAGGCCAGGTCGCGCTCGGACTGCTCGCGGCGCTTGGCGAGGTTCGTCTCGAAGTCGGCGGCGGCCTGCGCGGCCTTGGCGCGGGTCTCCTCGAAGAGGGCGTCCGCCTCCTCGCGCTTGGACTGCGCGTCCTTCTGCGCCTCGGCACGCAGCTGGGACGCGTCGGTCTTGGCCTTCTCGACGATCCGGACGCCCTCGTCCTCGGCCTTGGACTTGCGCTCGGCCGCGTACGACTCGGCGTCATTGCGGACCTGCTGAGCCGCCGACTCGGCGAGGTCGCGGTGCTGCTCGGCCGCCCGCCGGGCCTCCTCACGCAGCTCCTTGGCCTCTTCCTCGGCCAGGCGCAGGATCTTCTCGACCCGCGCGCCGAGACCCGCGTACGACGGCTCGGCGTCCGTGATCTGGGCCTGGGCGTTCTGCGTTTCGAGGTGCAGCTCCTCGATCCGCTTCTCCAGAGCGGTGATGCGGGTGAGAGCACTGTCACGGTCGGAGACGAGCTTGGAGATACGTTCGTCCACCTGAGCGCGGTCGTACCCACGCCGCACAAGCTCGAAGCCGTAGGGGGAAGTGTCGCTCATGGGGTTCCTGTCAATGAGACCGGTGAGGTGATAGGGGGAATCCTAGGGGCCGAAGCGGTGTGTCATCACGCGGATACGTGTTTGATCTGGAGAATGACACCACTTTTGGGTGGCGGGCTGTCGGAGGGCTTGCCAAGGAGTCGGGCAAAGCCCCCAGAAGACATCGGAACACACCCCGCTCGCTAGCCCTCTGACGGCTTGCCACCCGTTCGGGGGGCGCCCACACTGGCACTCGCCTTGACCCCGCCGTCCTTGCCGGAGGCGGGGGTCTCGAAGGACTCCAGCGCCTCCAGGACGTCCTGGACCCGCGAGATCTCGGCGTTGATGTCCTCGCGCCTGCGCACCAGGATCTCCAGCTCCCGCTTGCCCTCCTCGACCGTGCGCCGGGCCTCCCGGATCGCCTCCGCCTTCAGCTCCTCGGCCTCCTTGACCAGGCTGGCCTTCTTCTGCTCGGCCTCCTTGAGCAGCCCCTCCGCCTTCTTGACCGCGGCGATTCGGACCTTCCCGGCCTCGGAACTGGCGTCCGAGACCAGCTCCTTCGCCTTCGCCTCGGCCTTCGCCAGCTGCTCCTCGGCGGCCTTGATGAGCGCGTCGCAGCGGTCACCGGTGGACTTCATGGTCTCGGCGGCCTCACGGCGGGCCCGCTCGTGCAGCTCCTCGATCTCGGCGGTGATCCGGTCGCGCAGCTCCTCCGCCCGCTCCCTTATGGCGGTCGCGTCCCGGCGGGCGCCGACCAGCAACTCGTCCGCGTCCGTACGGGCCTTCTCCACCAGGGAGTTGCCCTCGATGGTCGACTCGGACACGATCCGCTCGGCCTCGCTGCGGGCCGCGCCCACCATCGTGTCGGCCTGCGACTCGGCGTCCGCGGTGGTCTTCAGCGCCTGCTGCTGCGCCTCGGTGAGCAGCTTGTCGGCCTCGGCGGCGGTCTCCGTGATGAGCGTGTCCACCTGCTCGGCCGCCTCGGAGCGCCGCTTGTTGGCGTCCTTGCGGGCCTCGTCCAGGGTCCGCTCGCTCTCCTCACGCGCGGAGTTGACGAGCCGTTCGGCCTCTGCCTCCGCGTCCGACCTGAGCCGCTCGGCCTCGGCCCGCAGCCGCTCGGCGTGCGCCTGCGCGGAGCCGACCGTCTCGGCGGCCTCGGCGCGCAGCCGCTCCGCGTCCCCGGTGGCGTCCCCGATGAGCTGCTCGGCGCCCGCGAGCGCCTCGGCGCGGACCCGGTCGGCCTCGGCCAGCGCCTCGGTTCGCACCCGCTCGGCCTCGGCCAGCGACTCGGCGCGCACCCGCTCGGCCTCGGCGACGGTCTCCGTCTGGAGCCGCTCGGCCTCCGCCACCGTCTCCGTCTGGAGCCGCTCGGCCTCGCTGCGGGCCTCGGTGATGAGGGTGTCGGCCTGGGTCGCCGCGTCCGAACGGATGCGGTTGGCGTCCTCCCGGGCGTCCGCCCGGGTCCGGGCCGCCGCCTGGTCGGCCTCGGCGAGCGCGTCCGACGCCTCGGTGCGCACCCGCTGGGAGTACTCGCCCGCGTCGGCGCGCAGCCGCTCGGCCTCCGCGATCGCCTCGCCGACCGTACGCTCGGCCAGCGCCTTCGCGGCCTCCGACTCCTCGTTCGCCTCGCGCCGCATCCGGGAGGCGTCCTCGCCGGCCCGCTCCCGCTCGGCGTAGGCGTCGCCGCGGACCCGGTCCGCCTCCTCCTCGGCCTCGCGCCGCGTCCGGTCCGCCGCGTGCTCGGCGGCCGAGCGCAGCCCGGCGATCTCCTCCTGCGCCTGCTCGTGCAGCCCGCTGACGGAGTCGCGGACCTGCTGGGCGTGCTGGTCGGCGGCGGCGACCATCTCGGTGGCCCGCCGGTCGGCCTCCTCGACCAGCCGGGTCGCCTCGGTCTGCGCGTCCTCCACGCGCTTGCGCGCCGAGGCCAGCAGTTCCTCGCTCTGCTCGCGGGCCCGCTGCCGCTCCTGGTCGGCCTCCTCGCGGGCGGAACCGAGCAGCTCCTCGGCCTCGCGGCGGCGCCGGGCGGCCTCCTCCTGCGCGGCGGCCAGCGTCTCGGACGCCTCGGCGCCGAGCCGCTCGGCCGCGGCCTGGGCCTCGGCGCGCACCCGGTCGGCGGTGTCCTGGGCCTCCGCCTTCAGGCGCTCGGCCTCGGCGGCGGCCTCCGAACGCAGCCGTACGGCGACGGCCTCGCCCTCGGCGCGGGACGCGGACGCGTCGGACGCGGCCTCGTCGCGCAGCCGTTCGGCCTCGGTCTCGGCCTGCTGCCGGAGCGTGCGGATCCGCTCGGCGGACTCCGCGCGCAGCCGCTCGGTCTCCTCGCCGGCCTCCCGGCGGATCCGTTCGGCCTCCTCGCGGGCATCGGTCAGCGCCTGCTCGGCCGCCGCGAGCCGCTCCTGCGTCTCCGTCTGCAGCCGCGCCAGTTCCGCCGCGGCCTCGCCGCGCCGGGCCTCGACGGCCTTCTCGGTCTCCTCGCGCAGCTCCCGCGCGGCCTTCTCGGCGTCCGCGCCGACCGTCTCGGCCTGCTCGGCGGCCTCGGCGCGCAGCCGCTCGGCCTCCTTGCGGGCGCGGTCCAGGGTCTCCTCGGCCTGCCGGCGCAGCGCCGTGGCGCGCTCGATGGCCTCGGTGCGGACCTTCTCGCTGTCCGTGGTCGCGCTCTGCCGCAGCTCGTCGGCGTCCGCCTTGGCCTTGGCCAGCAGCTCCTCGGCGGACCTGGCCGCCTCCTCGATCTGCCCGACGGCCTCGCGGCGGGCCTCGGCACGGATCGACTCGCCCTCGGCGACCGCGTCGGCGCGCAGCTGCTCGGCCTCGCCGCGCAGCCGGCGGGCCTCCTCCTGCAGCTCGACCGTCTTGGCGCGGTACTCCTTGGTGTCGTCCTTGGCCGCGCCCTTGAGCTCCTCGGCGATGTCGTGCGCCTCGGCCCGCAGCCGGTCCGCCTCGGTCTCCGCCTCCCGGCGGATCCGCTCGGCCTCCTCGGCGGCGGCCCTGGTGGTCTTCTGGGCGTCCTCGGACGCCTTGTTGAGCACGTCCTCGGCGGTCTTGGCCGCCTTGGACAGCTGGCTCGCCGTCTCCTCGGCGGTGATCGAGCGGGCCTTCTCGCCGGCCTCGGCGACGATCTTCTCCGCCTCGGCACGGGCGTCGGCGACCAGCTGCTCGGCCTCGGACTTGGTGTGCTCGGCCTCCTTGGTGGCCTCCTCGACCAGCCGGGCGACCTGCTCCTTGGCGGTGCGCGTGCGCGCCTCGCCCGCCGCCTCGGCGCCGGCGAGGGCCTTGGCGGCGGCGTCCTTCGCCTCCGTGAGCACCTTGTCGGCCTCGCTCCGCGCCTTGCGCAGGGCGTCCTCGGCCGCGGCCAACCGCTCCTCGGCGGTCCGGCTCAGCTCGGCGGCCTGCCGGCGCGCGGTGTCCGACTCGGTGACGGTGGCGGTGCGCAGCTGCTCGGCGTGCTCGGTGGCCTCCTGGGCCTGCGTCGAGGCCGCGTTCAGCAGGCGCTCGGCGTCCGTGCGGGCCCGGCGCAGGAGCTGCTCGGCCTCCGCGCGGGCCGACTCGGCATCGCTCTGCAGCCGCTCCCGGGCCTCCCGGGTCAGCCGCTCGGCCTCCGCGCGGGCGGCGGCCATGGCCTGCTCGGCCTCCGCGCGGGACTCGTCCAGCAGCCGGCGGGCCTGCTGCTCGGTACGGGCCCGCAGCTGCTCGGCCCACGCCACGTTCTCGTTGACGTGCGACTCGACGGTCGACCTGCGCTCGGCCAGCTCCTGGTCCAGCTGCTGGCGCCGGGTCACGGCCTCCTGGTGCAGCTCGGCCTGGAGCCGGGCGGCCTGCTCGGCGTGCTCCTGCAGGATGCGCTGCGTCTGCGCGCGGGCCTGGCTCAGCTCCCGCTCGGCGTCCTGACGCAGCTGCTCGGCCTGCATCTGGGCATTGCGGAGCAATTGTTCGGCCTGGTAGCCGATGTCACCGCCGTCGTAGGCGGGCCGGGTCATGAGGGTGCGCCGCGCCTCGTGCAGCTTGGCGCGCAGTACCTCGACCTGGTAGCCGAGGTCCTCGGCGTGCTGAATCGCCTTCTCTCGCTCGGTCCTCAGCCGCTTCATCTCGGCCTCGAACCGAGAGAGGTGGTCGACGTCAGCCGCCGGCTCTCGCTCCTGGCTCTCGTAGCCCCGCACTGCGCGGTCCCATCCGTCCCCTGGTCAGCTTCTCCAACGAGCACCGTTCATCCGCCGAACGGGGCCCCCGGGGAATGGTGTCAGATCAACGGCGGAGCACGGGCTGCTGCCCCGACGCTCGTCCCCCGAAACCCGGACCCCGGCATGCGGTCGCCCCGGTGAGAGGGACGACCGCCCCCAACCCTACCGGCCCTTATGTACGGGGGTCAGTGCTCAGGTGACTCAACAGGCGCCGAAGTGACCAGTTCTGTGAGAACACCATGGCAATCCTTGGGGTGCAGGAAGGTGATCCGCGACCCCATGGAGCCGCGCCGGGGCTCCTCGTAGAGCACCCGGACGCCCTTGTCCCGGATCTCCTCGGAGTCCGTGTCGACGTCCGCCGTGCCGAAGGCGATGTGATGGACGCCCTCTCCGTTCTTGGCGAGCCACTTGGCGACCGTGGAGTCCTCGCGGACCGGCTCAAGCAGCTGGAGGTAGGAGGCGCCGCCGTCCGACGTGTCGTTGATCTTGAGCATGGCCTCACGCACCCCCTGTTCCTCGTTGACCTCGGTGTGGAACACCTCGAAGCCGTACGTGGCCCGGTAGAACTCGACGGTCGCGTCGAGGTCGTGGCAGGCGATCCCGATGTGGTCGATTCGCGTCAGCATGGATTCAGTGCAGCGGTCCCGGGGTGGTTACGCAACGTGCGCGCGATCACACCTACGGGCCGGTGACGCCGTGCTGGACCGCTCAGTACATTCGAAGTAAACCCTCGTTCACTCCTCGGCTGTGTACAGCTGGAAGGGGATCGCACCTCATGTCTTCTGGAACGACCAGCTCGGTGATCGTCGCGGGCGCCCGGACGCCCATGGGGCGGCTGCTGGGCTCGCTGAAGTCCTTCTCCGGGGCCGACCTGGGCGGCTTCGCGATCAAGGCCGCCCTCGACCGTGCGGGGATCGGCGGTGACCAGGTGCAGTACGTGATCATGGGCCAGGTGCTCCAGGCCGGCGCCGGTCAGATCCCGGCCCGCCAGGCCGCCGTCAAGGCCGGCATCCCGATGAGCGTCCCGGCGCTCACCGTCAACAAGGTGTGCCTCTCGGGGCTCGACGCCATCGCCCTCGCCGACCAGCTGATCCGCGCCGGTGAGTTCGACATCGTCGTGGCGGGCGGGCAGGAGTCCATGAGCAACGCCCCGCACCTGCTGCCCAAGTCCCGCGAGGGCTACAAGTACGGCGCGGTCCAGATGCTCGACGCGATGGCCTACGACGGCCTGACCGACCCGTGGGAGAACATCCCGATGGGCGAGTCGACGGAGAAGCACAACACGCGCCTGGGCATCAAGCGCCCCGAGCAGGACGAGATCGCCGCCCTGTCCCACCAGCGGGCCGCCGCCGCGCAGAAGAACGGCCTGTTCGAGGCCGAGATCACCCCGGTGGAGATCCCGCAGCGCAAGGGCGACCCGGTGCTGTTCAGCAAGGACGAGGGCATCCGCGGCGACACCACCGCGGAGTCCCTGGCCAAGCTGCGTCCGGCCTTCACCAAGGACGGCACCATCACGGCCGGCACCTCCTCGCAGATCTCCGACGGCGCCGCCGCCGTGGTCGTGATGAGCAAGGCCAAGGCCGAGGAGCTGGGCCTCAGCTGGCTCGCCGAGATCGGCGCGCACGGCAATGTGGCGGGACCGGACAACTCCCTGCAGTCCCAGCCGTCCAACGCCATCCTGCACGCCCTGAAGAAGGACGGCCTTGAGGTCTCCGACCTCGACCTCGTCGAGATCAACGAGGCCTTCGCCGCGGTCGCCGTGCAGTCAATGAAGGACCTCGGCGTGTCCACGGAAAAGGTGAACGTCAACGGCGGCGCCATCGCCCTCGGCCACCCGATCGGCATGTCCGGCGCCCGCCTCGTGCTCCACTTGGCGCTGGAGCTCAAGCGGCGGGGCGGCGGTGTCGGCGCGGCGGCGCTGTGCGGCGGCGGCGGTCAGGGCGACGCGCTGATCGTGAAGGTGCCGCAGGCCTGAGGACCCGCGGGAACGATTCCGGTACGTCGGTGAAGTGAACGGAGCTGTGATGCAGGACGTCTCCTCTCTGGTGGCCCAGGCCAGGGAAGGCCGGCCGCGGGCCGTGGCCCGGCTGATCTCCTTGGTGGAGGGGGCGTCCCCGCAGCTCAGGGAGGTCATGGCGGCACTGGCGCCGCTGACCGGCAACGCCTATGTGGTGGGCCTGACCGGCTCGCCGGGCGTCGGCAAGTCCACCTCCACCTCCGCGCTCGTCACCGCGTACCGCAAGCAGGGCAAGCGGGTCGGCGTGCTGGCCGTCGACCCCTCGTCCCCGTTCTCCGGGGGCGCCCTGCTCGGCGACCGCGTCCGGATGTCGGACCACTCCTCCGACCCCGGTGTCTACATCCGCTCGATGGCCACCCGCGGCCACCTCGGCGGCCTGGCCTGGGCGGCCCCGCAGGCCATCCGGGTGCTGGACGCGGCGGGCTGCGACGTGATCCTGGTCGAGACGGTCGGCGTCGGCCAGTCGGAGGTCGAGATCGCCTCCCAGGCGGACACCAGCGTGGTGCTGCTGGCCCCCGGCATGGGCGACGGCATCCAGGCGGCGAAGGCCGGGATCCTGGAGATCGGCGACATCTACGTCGTCAACAAGGCCGACCGGGACGGCGCCGACGCCACGGCCCGCGAGCTGAACCACATGCTGGGCCTGGGCGAGTCCCGCGGCCCCGGCGACTGGCGCCCGCCCATCGTGAAGACGGTCGCGGCCCGCGCCGAGGGCATCGACGAGGTCGTGGAGGCCCTGGAGAAGCACCGGGCCTGGATGGAGGAGCGCGGTGTCCTCGCCGAGCGCCGCACCGCCCGCGCGGCCCGCGAGGTGGAGGCGATCGCCGTGACCGCGTTGCGCGAGCGCATCGCCGATCTGCACGGTGACCGCCGGCTCGGCGCGCTCGCGGAGCGCATCGCGGCCGGCGAGCTGGACCCGTACCGCGCGGCGGACGAGCTGGTGGCGGGCCTCACGGAGGGCTGAGGGCGCGTCGCCCGCCCGGTGGGTGGGGGCGTGGCGTCGGCCTGGCCCTCAGCGGTGTGGAACTGCTGGTGACGGCCGTCGCCGTCGAACGCGCGTACGGCACCGCCGTCGTCCCCTGGATCCTGGGCGCGCTCTCGGCGGGCAGTGCGCTGGGCGGTCTGGCGAACGGGGCGGTGCGCTGGCGCGCGCGAACCCGCACCAGGCTGTGCGGGTTCGCGGCGGCCCTCGGCCTGGTGCTCGCCGTGGCGGGCCGCGCCCCCGGCCTGTGGGCGCTCGCCGGGACGATGGCCCTCGCGGGCGCGTTCATCGCCCCGGCGCTCACCACGGCCTATCTGCTGGCCGACGAGACGGCGGCGGAGGGCGCGCGTACGCAGGCCGGGGCGTGGGTGAACATGGCGGTGAACGCGGGAAGTGCCGGGGGAGCGCTGGTGGCGGGCCTGCTCATCGGCCGTGTGCCGACCGCCCTGTGCTTCGCCCTGGCGGGCGCGGTGGCCCTGGCCGCCGCCGTCGCGGCCGGGAGCGCCGGCCGACGGCCGTGCTCCCGCCCGGCTGCCGCCGCCTGAGGGGCCCGGCCGCTCTCAGGGACGCCCTCGCTGTCCTCTGAGGTGCTCGGCGATCGGCTTGAGGGCCTTGTCCAGCTCGATCAGCGCGTCGGAGGAGAGCAGGTCGATGAAGTGCCGCCGCACCGATGCCACGTGGTGCGGCGAGACCTTCTTCATCGTCTCCATGCCGTGGTCGGTGAGTACGGCATACAGTCCCCGCCGGTCCGTGTCACAGTTCTCCCGGCGCACCAGGTTCGCGTTCTCCATCCGCGTGATCTGGTGCGAGAGCCGGCTCTTGGACTGCAGGGTGGCGGACGCGAGGTCGCTCATCCGCATCCGTACGTCGTCCGACTCGGACAGATTCACCAGGATCTCGTAGTCGTTCATTGTCAGGCCGAACGGCTGCAGATCCTTTTCGAGCTGGTACGTCAACAGCCTGTTGACCTCCAGGTGGGTGCGCCAGGCGCACTGCTCCGCATCGGTCAGCCAGCGCGTGGCCGTCTCGGTCTCCATGAATGAAGTCTACCTAAGAAGTTGAATGCCGAACTACTTCGGGTGGTGTGACAGTGCGCACGCGTTCGACGTCACACTCCGCAGACTACCGCTCACAGCCCGAAGCGACGCTGGAGGTCCCCCAGCTGTCCGGGAAGGCGCGGTACGCCCGACGATTGCGGACCGTGTCCGCCCGGTGCCGTTCCGCCACCTCCCGGCACCCCCGGTTCGGACGGCACCGCGCCGGTGGCCGCCTCGGCCATGAGGGCCTCCGTGGACTGCAGCAGAACCGTCCCGGCGCCGACGAACTCGAACTGGTGCTCCTCGCCGGAGACCCCGCCGAGGCCAGTCATCGCACGGAGTCCGCCCAGCACACCCGCCATGTACCCGTGGTCGTAGTGGTGACACGGGGACGGGCAGTCGGCCCACCCGACGAGCGCCTGGGGGTCGACCCGGAGCGGGGGTTCCAGGAACACCACCGGACCGTTGGATGCGGCCACAAACTTCCCGGTTCCGATAAGGGTCAGAAAACCCGGCACGATCGATTGCTTGAGCGCGAGACTTGGCTGAAAAGCGAGCAGATTGCCCGCGCGAATGGTCAAGTTCCCGTCGTCCAGATCGTAGGAGTTGACGTCGAAGGCCCGGTCGGCCAGCAGCATCTTGCCGGAGCCCGCCGCCACGACCCAGTCGCTCGCGTGCAGTGGCGAATGGAACGACGTGCGGACAAGTCGGTCAAGTCGACCATGCCCGATGCCGTTGAACTCGATCGCCCCGTAGTAGGCGATCATCTTCCCCTTCTGCAGGAACCACTGGCCGCTCTTGAGTTCCACGCAGAACGTGTACGTGTTCACGTTGTCGTCGACGGGCAGCGTCATCGGGTCGTACACGACGGGGCCGGCGCCCGGGGGTCCGTAGGTGCTCACAGCTTCTCCTCCGACGCCTGTACGTACACCGTGCCGTTGCCGCTCAGCTCCAGCTGGAAGGCCTCGCCGGAGCCGCGGCCCAGCATGTCGCGCCAGCCGAGCGCGGTGGAGAGCTTGTTGCGCACGTCGCCGTGGTGGGCGACGTAGGCCTGGGGGTCGACGTGGACCGGGCGCTGCGGGGTGATCGGGATCTCGAAGACGCCGCCGTGCGCCATCACGGCCACCGAGCCGTTCCCCTGGAGGGTCGTCGTGAACAGGCCCTGCCCGGTGACCTGCCCGCGCACCATGCCCATGACCCCGCCCTGCGAGCCCATGAACATCGTGCCCTGCCGCAGGGAGCCCTCGAAGGCGAGCAGCCGGTCGGCCTCCACATAGAGGGTGTCGCCGCCCAGGGTGATCACATGGACGTGATGGCCGCCGTGCCCGAAGAAGACCGTGCCGCTGCCCTCGACCGTCATCAGCGGGGTCGCCTCGCCTGCCACCCGGCGCCCGAGCATGGACATCAGCCCGCCCTGGCCGCCCTGGACGTTGGGCGTGAAGGACACGTCCCCCCGGTAGGCGAGCATCGCGCCGCGCTGGCTGAACAGCCGCTGCCCCGGCAGCACGGTCGCCTCGACCATCTTGGAGTTGATCTCTCGGAAGGTCATCTCACAGGTCCCCCGCGATCGTGTTCCGCTCGCTCGGCTGCACGTAGACCAGGCCGTCGCCCTCGAAGCGGATCTGGAAGGCCTCGCCGCCGCCCTCCCCGAGAAGCGTGCGGAACGTCACACCGGACTGGAAGGTCTGCCGGACGTCGCCCTGGTGGGCGACATAGGCGCCCGGGTCGACGATCAGCGGGTACTGCGGGCTGACGCGCAGGACGACCGCCGGGCCGTCGGAGACGATCGCCGCCTGGCCGTGCCCCTCCACCGTCGTCGTGAACAGGCCGTTGCCCTGCGAGGCACCGCGCAGCCCCGTGAACGTCGTGCCCGTCCGCAGCCCCGCGTCCGTCGCCAGCAGGTTGCCCGCCTCGACGTACAGCTTGTCCCCGTGGAGGCCGACCAGATTGATCTCGGACGCGCGGTCCGCGAACCAGCAGGTCCCGTGCCCCTTCACCTCCATCACCGTCATCTGCTCGCCGGTGAGCCGCCGGGTCACCATCCCGCGCAGCCCCTCGCCGCCACCGCTCAGCTTCTTGAAGGCCATCTGCCCGTCGTACGCGACCATCGAGCCGTTCTTCGCCTTCACGGCGTCCCCGGTCATGTCGACGGCGAGGACCTTGCTCCCCTGGAGCCGGAACATCGCCACGCTGCGAAAGTAGCGGTGCCGCGGGTGGACGGAACAGGGCCCGGGGGTGGATACCCACCCTGAGCGGACCCCTAGGGACACCGTTTGCCACAATGGAGGAACGCTTGTGCGTGCTTTCACAAACCGGCAGGCCGTTTCGGCAGGCCGCAACCGGCAGACCGTCGTCGAAACTCCCCGAAGGTGACCCGTGGACATCAAGACCGCCACCGCCCTCCGCCGCCTCCGCCTGGTCTCGGCTCCGGAGGCCGTGTCCTTCCTGATCCTGCTCCTCTGCTCGGTGCTGAAGCGGACCTCGGACTTCGACGCGGTCCCCGTGATGGGTTCCGTCCACGGCGTCCTGTTCATCCTGTACGTGATCTTCTGGGCCGACGCCTGGAGCCGCACCAAGTGGCCGTGGAAGACGGCGGCCCTCTACTTCGTCCTCTCGGTGCTGCCCACCGGCGGCTTCTTCGCCGAGCGCAAGCTGCGCCGCGAGGCCGAGGACGCCGTCATCGCCGCGCGGGCCCGCCAGGAAGGAACCGTGAACGCATGATCGTCGCCTTCTCCGTGACCCCCCTCGGCGTGGGCGAGGACGTGGGGGAGTACGTCGCCGACGCCGTACGGGTCGTGCGCGAGTCGGGGCTGCCCAACCGCACCGACGCGATGTTCACCTCGGTCGAGGGCGAGTGGGACGAGGTCATGGACGTCGTCAAGCGCGCCGTCGCCGCCGTGGAGGCCCGCGCGCCGCGCGTGTCGGTCGTCCTCAAGGCAGACATCCGGCCCGGCGTGACCGACGGCCTGACCAGCAAGGTCGAGACGGTGGAGCGCCACCTGGCCCCGTAGTCCGCAGCCGCGGAAGACCCCGGCCCGCCCAGGGCCGGGGTTTTCTCGCCCCCCGCGATTGAGCGACCGCTCAAAACGGAGTACCTTCATCTCCAAGAGTTTGAGCACTCGCTCAAAACGCCTGGTGACGGGGGTACGAAGGCACATGGGGCTCTACATAGAGGCGCGCATCCGCGCCGACCTCGACGCGCTGTGGGCGCACACCCAGGACCCGGCCCGGCACCAGCGCTGGGACCTGAGGTTCACCGAGATCGATCACCTCCCGCGCGCGGAGGGCGAGCCGCAGCGCTTCCGGTACGCCGTGCGCGTGCTGCCGTTCCTCACGGTCTCCGGCACCGGGGTCTCGGCGGGGGAGCGGGAGCGCCCCGACGGCACCCGCACCTCCGCCCTGCGCTTCGCCTCCCCGCACCCCCTCTCCCTGCTCGCCGAGGGCAGCGGCTACTGGCGCTACGTCCCGGTCGGCGACGGTGTCCGCTTCCTCACCGGATACGACTACCGCCCGCGCTGGGGGGCGTTCGGCGCGCTCGCCGACCGCGTGCTGTTCCGTCCGCTGATGGGCTGGGCGACGGCCTGGTCCTTCGACCGGCTGCGGCTGTGGCTCGAGCGCGGGATCACCCCGGAGCGCGCGCTGCGCAACTGGCTGGCCGAGCTGGCGGTCCGGGCGCTCGTCCTCACTCTGTGCGCGGCCGGGCTCGGCCGGGGCTCGCTCCCCGGCCTGCCGGGACCCTTCACGGACGCCCTGGCCTTCCTGTGCCCGCTGCTGCTGGTCGTCGGCGTCTTCTTGGCCCTGTTCAAGAAGCCGCTCGCCACCACCCCCGCCGCCCGCCGCTGCCTGCGCGCGCCGGCGACCAGGGTGCGGGCGCCCCGTATCCTGCGCACCCTGGAGAAGCACTCATGACCTCGATGTTCCGCGCCGTGCTCGGTTCCGGCTTCGACCGTCTGCACCCGCGCCTCCAGCGCCGCTTCTCGGTCGGCCTGGCGAGCGGCGAGGCATGTACCGGCCGGGGCGTGATGGAGCGCGTCTGGCACGGTCCCGCGTTCGTGAAGCCGTTCCTGGCCCTCGGCACCACCCGCAACATCCTGGTCCCCGAGGCCGGGCGGAACGTCCCCTTCGTGATCGAGAACGTGCCCTATGCCGACACCCACGGCCGTGAGACGGTGAGCTTCGTGCGCACCTTCGACCTGCCGGGCCGCCCCCGCCGCTTCGACGCCCAGATGGTGCTCAGCCCCAAGGGCGACCGCATCCTCGACTACCTCGGCACCCATCAGCACCTCGCCAGCGAGCTGCACTTCCACGCCGAGCCCGACGGCTCCCTGCTCATCCGCTCCGGCGAACACCGCTTCCGCGAGGGCCCGGTGGACGTCCGCGTCCCCGAACTGATCGGCGCCACCGCCGAGGTGCGCGAGTCCTACGACGACGCGGCCGGCCGCTTCCGGATCCGGGTCCGGGTCGTGAACCGGTACTTCGGCCCGCTCTTCGGCTACCAGGGTTCCTTCACGGCGTCGTACACCGACATCCGCGGGGGCGGGGTGCGGCCCGGGCTGCGGCCCGTCCGTGAGGAGTCGCGCGCGTGAGCCCGGAGACCGCCAAGTCCCTGGAGACGAAGAACAAGCTGCTGGAGGGCGCGCTGCGGACGCTCACCGAGCAGGGGATCGCCAAGACCTCCGCGCGTACGGTCGCGGCGGCGGCCGGGGTCAACCAGGCGCTGGTCTTCTACCACTTCGGCTCCGTGGACGAACTCCTCGCGGCGGCCTGCCGGTACGGGGCGCGGAAGGCGGTGGCCCGGTACCGGGAGCGGCTGGCCGAGGTGGGCTCGCTCTCCGAGCTGCTCGCCGTGGGCCGCGAGATCCATACGCACGAGCGGGCGGACGGGCATGTGGCCCTGCTGGGCCAGCTGCTGGCCGGCGCCCCGACCCATCCGGCCCTCGGCCCGGCCACGGCCGCCGGCCTCGGCGAGTGGATCGACGAGATCGAACAGGTCCTCGTACGGGTGCTGGCGGCGACGCCCTTCGGCGAGTTCGCCGACCCGGCGGGGCTGGCCCGCGCGGTCGCCGCCTCCTTCGTGGGCATCGAGCTGTACGAGGGGGTCGACGAGGCCGGGGCGCACGCGGCGCTGGACGCGCTGGAGCAGCTCGGCGCGCTGGTGGCCGCGGTGGAGTCGCTGGGCCCGGTCGCCCAGCGAGCCGTCCGGCACCAGCTGAGGCGCCGGGCGGCGGGGCGGAACGGCTAGCCCCGGCGACCGCCCGCACCTGACATCCGTCCGGAGCGGTGGCCGTCCGCACCGGTGTCCGCCCGCACCCGGTGGCCGTCCGTCCGCGGTGGCCGACTGCCCCGCCCCCTTGGCGGCGCCACCTCCTGGCCTGCCCTCCGTCGCCCAGAGCGCCCTGCTCGTCGCCCAGAGCGCCCTGCTCGTCGCCCGGAGCGCCCTGCTCGCCTGCTACTGCCTCGGCGGACTGCTGCTCACCGCCGTCACCCCCCCCGCCGCGCCCCGCTGATCACCGTCGGCACCTTCCTCGCGTTCCTCGCGTTCCTCGCGTTCCTCGCGTTCCTCGCGTTCCTCGCGCGGGTGGGCGGGCGCGGGCGGGCTCGGCAGGCTGTGCTGCGGCGCCCTCGCCCCGGCCGCCGGGCGGCCCGGGAGCCGGTCCGCAGGCCGGCCGGGACCGGCGGGTGACCGAAACCCGAGACGGAGCTGACCGGCATATGACCGGCCGGTAGGGTCTGATGACGTGCCGAAGCCTCTCAGTCTCCCCTTCGACCCCATCGCCCGCGCCGACGAGCTCTGGAAGCAGCGCTGGGGCAACGTGCCGTCCATGGCCGCGATCACCTCGATCATGCGGGCCCAGCAGATCCTGCTCGCCGAGGTGGACGCGGTGGTCAAGCCGTACGGACTGACGTTCGCCCGCTACGAAGCGCTGGTGCTGCTCACCTTCTCCAAGGCGGGTGAGCTGCCGATGTCCAAGATCGGCGAGCGGCTGATGGTGCATCCCACATCGGTGACGAACACCGTGGACCGGCTGATGAAGTCCGGCCTGGTGGCCAAGCGCCCCAACCCCAACGACGGCCGCGGCACCCTCGCCGTCATCACCGACAAGGGCCGTGAGGTGGTCGACGCGGCCACCCGCGACCTGATGGCCATGGACTTCGGGCTCGGGGCGTACGACGCGGAGGAGTGCCAGGAGATCTTCGCGATGTTCCGCCCGCTGCGGGTCGCGGCACACGACTTCGACGAGTGACCCGGGCCAAGATCTCCCGGAACGGGTGGTTACGCTCATCTCCATGAAAAAGAGCGTGCTGACCCGCTACCGAGTCATGGCCTACCTCACCGGTGTCCTCCTGGTGCTGCTCTGCCTGGGCATGATCGCGAAGTACGGGCTGGACGTCGACGGTGCCGCCGACTTCACCCGGGTCGTCGCCATCGCCCACGGCTGGCTGTACGTCGTCTACCTGATCTTCGCCTTCGACCTGGGCTCCAAGGCGAAGTGGCCGGTCGGCAAGCAGCTGTGGGTGCTCCTCGCGGGCACCATCCCCACCGCCGCCTTCTTCGTCGAGCGCAAGATCAGCCGCGAGCTGGACGCCAGGGCGGGCGACCAGGTCCCGGCCGCCGTCAAGGCCTAGTCACACCGCCGTACGGAATCCGTACGGCGGTATGCCATCGACATTTACTAGGACGTCCTAGTAAATTCGAGGGTATGGACGCTCACGCCATCGAGGAGGGCCGCCGACGCTGGCAGGCCCGTTACGACGCCGCGCGCAAGCGCGACGCGGACTTCACCACGCTCTCCGGCGACCCCGTGGAGCCGGTGTACGGGCCCCGGCCGGGTGACACGTACGAGGGATTCGAGCGGATCGGCTGGCCCGGGGAGTACCCCTTCACCCGTGGGCTCCATCCCACCGGCTACCGCGGGCGTACCTGGACGATCCGGCAGTTCGCCGGCTTCGGCAACGCCGAGCAGACCAACGAGCGGTACAAGATGATCCTCGCCGCCGGCGGCGGGGGCCTGTCCGTCGCCTTCGACATGCCGACGCTGATGGGGCGCGACTCCGACGACCCGCGCTCGCTCGGCGAGGTCGGGCACTGCGGGGTCGCCATCGACTCGGCCGCCGACATGGAGGTGCTGTTCAAGGACATCCCGCTGGGGGATGTGACGACCTCCATGACCATCAGCGGGCCCGCCGTGCCCGCCTTCTGCATGTACCTGGTCGCCGCCGAGCGCCAGGGCGTGGATCCGTCGGTCCTCAACGGCACGCTGCAGACCGACATCTTCAAGGAGTACATCGCCCAGAAGGAGTGGCTGTTCCAGCCGGAGCCCCATCTGCGGCTGATCGGCGACCTCATGGAGTACTGCGCGGCGGGGATCCCCGCGTACAAGCCGCTGTCCGTGTCCGGGTACCACATCCGCGAGGCGGGCGCGACGGCCGCGCAGGAGCTGGCGTACACGCTGGCGGACGGGTTCGGCTATGTCGAGCTGGGGCTCAGCCGCGGCCTCGACGTCGATGTCTTCGCCCCCGGTCTGTCCTTCTTCTTCGACGCGCACCTCGACTTCTTCGAGGAGATCGCCAAGTTCCGCGCGGCCCGGCGCATCTGGGCGCGCTGGATGCGGGACGTGTACGGGGCGAAGACCGACAAGGCGCAGTGGCTGCGCTTCCACACGCAGACGGCCGGTGTGTCGCTGACCGCGCAGCAGCCGTACAACAACGTGGTCCGTACGGCCGTGGAGGCGCTGGCGGCCGTGCTCGGCGGGACCAACTCGCTGCACACCAACGCCCTGGACGAGACCCTCGCGCTGCCCAGCGAGCAGGCGGCGGAGATCGCGCTGCGCACCCAGCAGGTGCTGATGGAGGAGACCGGGGTCGCCAACGTGGCCGATCCGCTGGGCGGCGCCTGGTACGTCGAACAGCTGACGGACCGGATCGAGGCGGACGCGGAGAAGATCTTCGAGCAGATCAAGGAGCGGGGCCTGCGGGCCCATCCGGACGGGCGGCACCCGATCGGGCCGGTCACCTCGGGCATCCTGCGCGGGATCGAGGACGGCTGGTTCACCGGGGAGATCGCCGAGTCCGCCTTCCGCTACCAGCGGGCTCTGGAGAAGGGCGAGAAGCGGGTCGTGGGCGTCAACGCCCACACCGGGTCGGTGACCGGGAACCTGGAGATCCTCCGGGTCAGCCATGAGGTGGAGCGGGAGCAGGTGCGGGTGCTCGCCGAGCGCAAGGCGGCCCGGGACGAGGGCGCCGTACGGTCCGCGCTCGACGCGATGCTGGCCGCTGCACGGGACGGCTCCAACATGATCGGACCCATGCTGGACGCGGTGCGCGCGGAGGCGACGCTGGGCGAGATCTGCGGGGTGCTGCGGGACGAGTGGGGGGTGTACACGGAGCCCGCCGGCTTCTGACGGCAGCCGTCGGCGGCCGTCGGCGGGCGGCCGGGGGACACGTGCGGGCCGGCGGAGTCGCTCCGCCGGCCCGCCGCCGCCCCGCCCGGGGGCGGCGCGGCTCAGAGTTCCGGTACGAAGTACGGCTCGACGGTCATCCGGCCGTTGCCCCGGGCGCCGTCACGGGTGCCGTCGTCGCTCCGGGCGAGGGTGTACCAGGAGTCGACGTAGTCCGGGTCGTCGGTCCACCAGTCGTCCGGGATGGCGTCCAGGACGGCGTTCACGAGCGGTATGTAGGCGCCCTGGTCGGCGATGGTGAGCAGGGCCGTGGCGATGGCCTTGGCGAGGTCGCGGTAGTTGGTGCTGCCGTCCTCCTCCATCATCACGGCGTCGGCCAGGTCGTACTTGTAGTTCGACCAGTTGACGAGGATCTGGTTCGGCCGGTACACCGTGCCGTCGTTGTCGAGGTAGGGCATGTCGACCGGGTCGACGCGGACCTTGCCGTCCTGGCCGAAGCCGGTGACCAGGGTGTAGATCTCCGCGTCGCCCTTGACCCAGGGCTCCTCGTCGTCCGAGAGCTCCACCGAGGTGATCCGGGTGGTCCAGAAGCCGGCCGCCGCAGCGCCCGCGGACCGGCCGGCGGTGTCCGGGCGGGGCGTCCTGGTGCGATGCCCGGCGGCGGGGGCGGCCGAGGCGACGCCGAGCCGGTGCAGCTCCGTGCCGAGGACCCGCAGACCGGCGGCGAGCGCCTGGTCACCGTCGATGTCGACGACGTAGACCGGGTGCGCGGGCGCCTCGCGCGCGTCGAGCGTGTGGGCCCGGCCGCGGCTGTCGTAGGCGGTGACGGAGGCGGTGTCGTCGTCGGAGGCCGCGGCGGCGACCCAGGGGACGCCGCCGGCGGCCGGCGCGGTGCGCATGGAGTCGTCTCCGAAGCGCAGCCGGAGCAGTGAGCCGACCTGGCCGTCCAGGCCCTTGGCGACGGCGACGCGGTGGTCGGCCGCGGTCAGGGCGGACTTCAGGGAGCCCTCGGCCAGCGTGCCGACGGGCACCTCGTCGGAGGCGAGTGCCGCCGTGCGGACGCGAGCGCGCCAGACGGGGTCGGAGAGCGAGCCGGCGATGGCGCGTGCGGCCTGGTCCTGTGCCGCGGCCACCGCGGCGGCGGGTGCGGGGGAGCGCGGGGCCGCCGAGGCGGTCGGTGCGCCGAGGGCCTGGCCGGTGCCGAGAGCGGCCAGGGCGGCCGCGAGGGCCACGGCTGCGCGGCGGCGGGGATGACGGGGTCTCACGTGGATCGGTCCTCCTGGCGAGTGGGGTGACGCGGTCAGGTGGAGCGGTGCGACGTACGGATCTATGCGAGTAGATCCGCCCGACCAGAATGACGGTGACATGACACTGTGACAAGAGTCGTGTCAATGTCACAGGGCGAACGGCGGGTACGGGCGCGGCTCAGGCGCCGGCGGTGGCGAGCCCGTCCAGCAGGACGGCGGCGAACCGGGCCGCCCAGTCCGCGTCGACCGGCTCGCAGGAGACCAGGGTGCGGTGCACCACCGCACCGGCGATCACGTCGAAGATCAGGTCGATCTGCGGAGCGGGGTCGGTCGCGTCCGCCGGGATCTCCCCGCGGTGCTGGGCGCGGCGGCGCCCCTCGACCACCAGCCGCTTCTGCCGGGCCACGATCTTCTCGCGGAGCCGCTGCCGCAGGGCCTCGTCATGGGTGGCCTCGGCGACCACCGCCATCAGCGCCGTCTTGGTCGCGGGCTGCTCCAGCAGCTCGGCGAACTGGAGCACCACGCCCTCGATATCGGCGCGCAGGCTGCCCCGGTCCGGCAGGACCAGCTGGTCGAACAGGGTGGCGAGGGCATCGGTGACCAGCTCGCTCTTGCCCGCCCAGCGGCGGTAGACCGTCGTCTTCGCAACCCCGGCCCGTGTCGCGACGTCTCCGAGGGTGAACCGGGACCAGCCGAGTTCGACGAGAGCCTCCCGGGTCGCGGCCAGGATCGCGGTGTCCGCGGCGGCGCTGCGCGGGCGCCCGGTGCGGCTGGCGGGGGTGCGGCTCTGCATCCCCCGACCATAACCGGCGGGTCGTGCGCAGCCGTGAGGGAGATCACCGGGGTGTGGTGTCGCGCGGTGCCCTCCTGGCATTACGCTACGGGTCGTAGCGAAAGCTCGTGAGGCACCTGCACGGGCGACGACCACAGGCGTGGGGTGGGGACCCGGCGCCGCACCTCGCTTTTCACGTACATCGATTTTTCACTCAGGCACGGGATCGGGGGAGGATAGACGCATGCAGCCACGGAACATGTCCATGAGCGGTGTCGTCGACCTCGCCGCGGTGAAGGCGGCCCAGGAGGCCAAGGCCAAAGCCGAGCAGACGCGCGCCGAAGCCGCCCGACAGGGCGGGACGGGGGCCGTCTCCCCGGCCGATCTCGTCATCGACGTCGATGAGGCAGGATTCGAGCGGGACGTCCTGCAGCGCTCCGCCGAAGTCCCCGTCGTCATCGACTTCTGGGCCGAGTGGTGTGAGCCCTGCAAGCAGCTGAGCCCCCTCCTGGAGCGCCTCGCCGTCGAGTACAACGGGCGCATCCTGCTCGCCCGGATCGACGTCGACGCCAACCAGATGCTGATGCAGCAGTTCGGGATCCAGGGCATCCCGGCCGTCTTCGCCGTCGTCGCCGGCCAGGCGCTGCCGCTGTTCCAGGGCGCGGCCGGCGAGCAGCAGATCCGGGAGACCCTGGACCAGCTGGTGGCGGTCGGCGAGCAGCGCTTCGGCCTGACGGGCCTGACCGTCGACGCGGACGCCGAGCCGGGCGGTCCGGCCGAGACGGCGGTGCCCGAGGGCCCCTACGACGCGGCGCTGAACGCGGCCGCGCAGGCGCTGGACGAGGGCGACCTGGGCGGGGCCGTCCGGGCCTACCAGAGCGTGCTGGCCGACGACCCGGCGCACCCCGAGGCGAAACTCGGCCTGGCGCAGGCCGAGTTGCTCCAGCGGGTGCAGGGTATGGATCCGCAGAAGGTACGTCAGGACGCCGCCGGGCAGCCGAAGGACGTCGCGGCGCAGATCGCCGCCGCCGACCTGGACCTGGTGGGCGGACATGTCGAGGACGCCTTCGGGCGGCTGATCGAGACCGTGCAGCGCACCGCGGGCGAGGACCGGGACGCCGTACGGGTCCGCCTGCTGGAGCTGTTCGAGGTCGTGGGCCAGGAGGACCCGCGGGTGATCGGTGCGCGCCGGGCGCTGGCCCGGGCGCTGTTCTGACCAGTCGCTAAACGCCACGGCTTGTGTTGCCGGGGTGAAAGATTCGCCGATGAGGCGTCAGGGCAGCCGCGCTTTACCAAATCTTGGTAATCGCGGCTGCTGTTACTCGGAGTAAGTCGAAGCCGTTGATCTGTCGGGATTCGTCCACGGATCAACGGCTTTGCTCTGCCCTTTGATGCCACCGAGAGTCGCGCTCCGAGACCGGTCGGTCGTCCTCCGGTTATCCAGCCGTTACTAGCCAGTAACGAACCCCCTTGTGCCGGGGGCGAGAATGCACCACGATCGGCGACGCTCGGTCCATTCCCGTACCCCGGCATCCGGCCGGGTCGCGGGAGACTCAGGGTCCCCACCGAGCAGAGCCGGCGGCAGTGGCGCCGGCTCTAGGACAGGGGGGTCTTCGCCGGCCGGCGAAGCCTGTCCAGCAGGGTTGTGCGTGATGCGTGTCAGGCGCGACCAGTGGTTGTCGCTCGGGGGTGATCGCCGGTGATTCGGGCGCGGTTCGCGCCGCCGAGCGCAGGCGCTCTCCTTCCCGAGGACGTAGCACTTCTCCCATCCCTGCCCGGCTGAGCCGCCGAACGTGGGCGCATCCGGGCCAGGAGATGTACGTCCGAGAAGGAGGAAATATGGAGTCCCAGGTGCGTGGCGGGACCAGATGGAAGCGGTTCGCTGTGGTCATGGTGCCCAGCGTGGCCGCCACGGCTTGTATAGGTGTCGCCCTCGCGCAGGGCGCTCTCGCCGCCTCGTTCAGCGTGTCCGGCCAGTCGTTCAAGGTGTCCGCCGACCAGCTCGTCGGCACCGGGTTCGAGCAGTACGGCGCCATCGACAGCGGCTACACGATGGACGGCAAGAAGACGGCGCACCCGGTGGCCGTCTCGGCGTTCAAGCACGCCGAGATCACCAACCTGTGCCAGTCCGTGGTCACGCCGGACGTGCCGATCTTCGGCAACGTCAGCCTGATCCTGCGGGCCGGCGGCGAGGGCCACGACAAGGTCCAGGCCGACAACATCTACATCGATGTTGCCGACCTCCAAGCCGACGCGACGTTCGACAACATCGACATCGGTGTGGCCACCAAGGACGCCTCCAAGGGTCCGGGCATGAAGGGCGGCGGCGAGCAGGCCAACCCCTTCGGCTTCGCCCAGCAGGCCGACAAGGCCACGCTGGTCGGCGTGAAGCAGACGGCGTGGGCGACCACCGCCGGCACCTTCAAGCTCAGCGGTCTGCACATGTCGCTGTCGACGGGTGTCAAGGAGTGCTACTAGGCACTCGCTGACGGGCGGGGGAGCCGATGGCGCCCCCGCCCGTCCACTCTCCGGCCGCGTCCTCACGCGCGGCACACATCACCACCACAGCAACGCCGCACCAGGGAGCTGTTTTCCATGAGCGCCGAGACTCCTGCCGCCGCACCCGGCCAGTTCACCCGCCGGAGGCTGCAGTTCCGCGCCTGGCGGGGCACGCGTCCGTTCTGGGCTGGTCTGTTCGTCTTGCTCGGCGGCCTTCCGATCATGTACTTCCCGTACGCCCACCTCCGGTTCGGGCATCTGACGCTGGCGATGTCGACCACCGCGGGAGCCGGGTCCCTGATCATCGGTGTGCTGCTCATCGTTCTGGGCATCAGCCTCTGGTTCCAGAAGCACGTACGGACCTTCGCGGGTGTCGCCGCGATCCTGCTCGGGCTGGTGTCCATCCCGGTGTCCAACTTCGGTGGCTTCGTCGTGGGCTTCCTCTTCGCCCTGGTCGGCGGAGCGATGGCCGTGGCCTGGGCCCCCGGCGCACCTCCGCAGCCGCAGCCGCCGGCCGGGGCCGCTCCGGCCGCGGGCGGTGCCCCCGAGGCTGCCCCGGCGCCGCACCAGGGCACCGGCCCGGTGCCGCACCAGGGTGGCGCGGGCCCGGCGGGCGAGGCGAGCCCCTCCCACACCTACAAGACGCCGTGGGAGAACGACCTGTCAGGAACGAGCCCGGCCAACGGGGCGAACGGGAGGCACAGTGCCGGCTGACGAGGTGACCCGCGGGACCGACGTGGACGTGTCCCGCGCGAGAACCGGGCCCCGCCACGCGGCCCCCAGAAAGCCGCTGTTCACCAGGTTCCACATGCCCGCGGGCAAGGCCATAGCCTCCGTCGCGATGCCCACGGCGGTCCTCATGGGCATGGGGTTCACGTCCACGCTCGCGCTCGCCGACAACAACGGCAGCCCGTCCCCGTCGACGTCCGCCAAGAGCCTGACGGCCGACGAGTACAAGGACTGCGTGAAGGCGCTGGACGACGCCGGGGACCCCTCGTCCTCGCCGTCGCCTTCGGAGTCGCAGAGCACGCCCGCCGACACGCCCACGCCGTCCTCCACCGGGACCGCGGACGCCGAGGACGGCCACGGTACCGAGGACACCGCGGGCTCGGGCGGCACCTCTTCGCCGGATTCAGGTTCCGGCGACGAGTCCGCGCCCGAGCCGACCGCGACCTCCGGTCCGGGTTCGGCCGGCTCGGACTCCGGTTCCCCGGAGCCGGGTTCGGGCGGTGCCACGGACACGCCGGCGCCGTCGGCGACCGAGAAGAGCGGCGGGGACATCCTCGGCCAGATCGGCGACACGATCGGCGACATCCTCACCGGCGGCCGGAACAAGGACTCCGGTACGGGGTCCGCGACCCCGGCCCCGTCCGCGTCCCCGTCGTCGTCCGCCACGGACACCCCGGCGGGCGGCGGCACGGCCGGCAAGGCCGGCAAGGACTCCGGCACCGGCGCCTCCGACACCGTCGAGGACACGGTGAAGAAGGCGACCGACAAGGCCGGGGACAAGGTCACCGACAAGGCCCGGGACGCCGCCGGCACCGCCGCCGGGAAGGCCGGGGACGCCGCCGGGAAGGCCGGCGACGCGACGGACCCGGCCACCCCGAGCCCGTCCGCCAGTGATTCCGCCTCGGCGGAGGACTGCCCGGCGGCCACGGACGACGAGGGCGGCGTCGACAACAAGGTGCCGGTGGCGGACGACCCCTGGTACCTGAACGCCAGCTCCCTGCTCCTCAAGGGCGCCGACTACCAGGGCATCGTCGAGGTGAAGACGGCCGACGGCACCAAGAAGAAGGTGCTGAAGTACGTCATCTCCAGCGGCACCGACATCGGTGACCTGCACCAGACGGTGAACGACAAGCAGGCCAAGAAGACCTACCACGTCCAGGCGGCCAAGGGCTCGACGTCCACCATCACCGGTGGCGACACGGTGATGTACACCGAGAGCATCTCGGGCAACCTGTTCGGCCTGATCCCGGTGACGTTCAGCCCCGACAGCCCGCCGCCGCTGAACATCCCGCTGATCTACTTCACCGACGTCAAGGTGGTACAGGCCGCGCAGTTCGGCGGCAACCTGCACGTGCCGGGCATGCACGTGTACACCACCGACTGAGCGGTCGCACAAGCCGGTCCGGGAGCCGCGAAGCACCGAGGGCGCCCCCTGTCGCAGGGGGCGCCCTCGGTGTCGTGCCGGGTCCGTGCGGGACGGATCAGCTGCTCTGGCCGCCCAGGTGGTGGACGCGGAGCATGTTGGTGGTGCCGGGGACGCCGGGGGGCGAGCCGGCGGTGATGATGACCGTGTCGCCCGAGTCGAAGCGGCTCAGCTTGGCGATCTCCTGGTCCACCAGGTCGACCATCTCGTCGGTGGTGTTGACGAACGGCACGATGTGCGACTCCACGCCCCAGCTGAGGGTGAGCTGGTTGCGGGTGGCCTCGTCGGTGGTGAAGGCGATGATCGGCTGGCAGGCGCGGTACCGGGACAGCCGGCGCGCGGTGTCGCCGGACTGGGTGAAGGCGACCAGGCCCTTGGCGCCGAGGAAGTCGGCGATCTCGGCGGCGGCGCGGGCCACCGAACCGCCCTGCGTGCGCGGCTTCTTGCCCGGCACCAGCGGCTGCAGGCCCTTGGAGAGCAGCTCCTGCTCGGCCGCGACGACGATCTTCGACATCGTCTTCACGGTCTCGAGCGGGTACGCGCCCACGCTCGACTCCGCCGACAGCATGACCGCGTCGGCCCCGTCCAGGATCGCGTTGGCGACGTCGGAGGCCTCGGCGCGGGTGGGCCGGGAGTTGGTGATCATCGACTCCATCATCTGGGTCGCCACGATCACCGGCTTGGCGTTGCGCCGGCACATCTCCACCAGGCGCTTCTGCACCATCGGGACCTTCTCCAGCGGGTACTCGACGGCGAGGTCGCCACGGGCGACCATCACGCCGTCGAACGCCATGACGACGTCCTCCATGTTGTCGACCGCCTGCGGCTTCTCCACCTTGGCGATCACCGGGACCCGGCGGCCCTCCTCGTCCATCACGCGGTGGACGTCGTTCACGTCCTTGGCGTCCCGGACGAAGGACAGCGCGACCATGTCGCAGCCCATGCGGAGGGCGAAGCGCAGGTCCTCGACGTCCTTCTCGGACAGCGCCGGGACGTTGACGGCCGTGCCGGGCAGGTTGATGCCCTTGTGGTCGGAGACGACACCGCCCTCGATGACGATCGTCCGCACCCGCGAACCCTCGACGTCCAGGACCTTCAGCTCGACGTTGCCGTCGTTGATCAGGACCTGGTCGCCGCGCGAGACGTCACCGGGCAGACCCTTGTACGTCGTACCGCAGATGTGCTTGTCGCCCGGCACGTCGTCGGTCGTGATGACGAACTCGTCACCGCGCTCCAGCTCGACCGGACCCTCGGCGAAGGTCTCCAGGCGGATCTTCGGGCCCTGCAGGTCGGCGAGGACGCCGATGGGGCGGCCGGTCTCCTTGGACGCGGCCCGGACGCGGTCGTACCGCGCCTGGTGCTCGGCCTGGCTGCCGTGGCTGAAGTTGAACCGGGCTACGTTCATGCCCGCCTCGATCATGGCGACGAGCATCTCGTGGGAGTCGACCGCGGGGCCGAGAGTACAGACGATTTTCGAACGGCGCATGGAGCGATCCTATCGGTTTGTTTCGCTACGGAATATTCCGTCTGGCGGAAAGTACAAATGAGTGGCACACCGCTCAGGTGCTATTCAGTTGTTCATTCCGACCAGTGCGTAGGTCTGGGTCGCGATCTCCAGTTCTTCGTCCGTCGGCACCACGGCGACCGCCACCCGGGCGGACTCCGGCGAAATCAGCCGGGGCTCGTCACCGCGCACGCCGTTGCGCTCCGGGTCGACCGCGAGACCCAGGCCGTCGAGGCCCGCGATCGCGGCCTCCCGCACCGGTGCCGCGTTCTCGCCGACGCCGGCCGTGAAGGCGACCGCGTCCACCGTGCCGAGCACCGCGTAATAGGCGCCGATGTACTTCTTGAGCCGGTGAATGTAAATGTCGAACGCGAGCGCGGCCTCTTCGTCCCCCTCGTCGATCCGGCGGCGGATCTCCCGCATGTCGTTGTCCCCGCACAGACCGAACAGACCGCTCCTCTTGTTGAGAAGAGTGTCGATCTCATCCATGGACATTCCGCCGACCCGTGCCAAATGGAAGATGACGGCGGGGTCCAGATCGCCGGAGCGGGTGCCCATCACGAGCCCCTCCAGCGGCGTCAAGCCCATGGAGGTGTCCACGCACCGGCCCTTCTCCACCGCGGAGGCGGAGGCGCCGTTGCCCAGGTGCAGCACGATCACGTTGACCTCGGACGGGTCCTTGCCCAGCAGCCGCGCGGTCGCCCGGGAGACGTACGCGTGCGAGGTGCCGTGGAAGCCGTAGCGGCGGATGCGGTGGCGGTCGGCGATCTTCGGCTCGATCGCGTAGCGCGCCGCCGACTCCGGCATCGTCGTGTGGAACGCGGTGTCGAAGACGGCGACCTGGGGCAGGTCCGGGCGCAGCGCCTGCGCGGTGCGGATGCCGGTGAGGTTCGCCGGGTTGTGCAGCGGGGCGACCGGGATCAGCCGCTCGATCTCGGTGAGCACCTCGTCGTCGATGACGGTGGGCTCGGTGAAGAACAGCCCGCCGTGCACCACGCGGTGACCGATCGCGGCCAGCTCGGGGGAGTCGAGGCCGAGGCCGTCGCGGGTCAGCTCCTCGGCGACCGCCTTGAGGGCGGCCTCGTGGTCGGCGATCGGCCCGGTGTGCTCGCGGGTGTCGCCCGAGGTGAGGCAGGTGTGCTTCAGCCGGGAGGTCTGCTCGCCGATGCGCTCGACGAGGCCCACCGCGAGCCGGCTGCTGTCCCGCATGTCCAGCAGCTGGTACTTCACCGACGAGGAGCCGGAGTTGAGGACGAGGACGCGGGTGGGGGAGGTCACTGCTGGTCAGCCTTCTCGCTGGGGTTCTGGGCCTGGATCGCCGTGATGGCGACGGTGTTCACGATGTCCTGGACCAGAGCGCCCCGGGACAGGTCGTTGACGGGCTTGCGCAGACCCTGCAGCACCGGGCCGACGGCGATCGCGCCGGCCGAGCGCTGCACGGCCTTGTAGGTGTTGTTGCCGGTGTTGAGGTCGGGGAAGATCAGCACGCTGGCCTGGCCCGCCACCTCGGACCCCGGCAGCTTGGTCGCGGCGACCGACGGCTCCACGGCCGCGTCGTACTGGATCGGGCCCTCGATCTTCAGATCGGGCCGGCGCGAGCGTGCCAGCTCGGTCGCCTCGCGCACCTTGTCGACGTCGGCGCCCGAGCCCGACGTACCGGTGGAGTACGACAGCATCGCGATCCGCGGCTCCACGCCGAACTGCGCCGCGGTGCCCGCCGACTGGATGGCGATGTCCGCCAGCTGCTCGGCGGCGGGGTCCGGGTTGACCGCGCAGTCGCCGTAGACCAGCACCTTGTCGGCCAGGCACATGAAGAACACGGACGAGACGATCGAGGAGTCCGGCCTGGTCTTGATGATCTCGAAGGCGGGCCGGATGGTGGCGGCGGTGGAGTGCACGGAGCCGGACACCATGCCGTCGGCCAGGCCCTCCTGGACCATCAGGGTGCCGAAGTAGTTCACGTCGGACACCACGTCGTAGGCCAGCTCGACGGTGACGCCCTTGTGGGCGCGCAGGGCCGCGTACTTCTCGGCGAAGGAGTCGCGCAGCCCGGAGGCGGCCGGGTCGATCAGCTGGGTGTCGCCGAGGTCGATACCGAGGTCGGCGGCCTTCTTGCGGATCCGGTCCACCGGCCCGAGCAGGGTCAGATCGCACACGCCCCGGCGCAGCAGCACCTCGGCCGCGTGCAGCACCCGCTCCTCGGTGCCCTCCGGCAGCACCACCCGCCGCTTGTCGGAGCGGGCCTGCTCCAGGAGCTTGTGCTCGAACATCATCGGGGTGACCCGGTCGCTGCTCGGCGCCGAGACCCGGCGGGCCAGGCCGGCGGTGTCGGCGTACCGCTCGAACAGGCCGAGCGCGGTCTCCGCCTTGCGCGGGGTGGCCGCGGTCATCTTCCCCTCCATCGAGAAGAGCCGCTCTGCGGTGGGGAAGCTGTTGCCGGGGACCGAGAGCACCGGGGTGCCCGGGGCGAGCCGGGCGGCGAGCGTGAGGATCTCCTCGCTCGGCACCTCGTTCAGGGTGAGCAGCACACCGGCTATCGGCGGGGTGCCGGCGCTGTGCGCGGCGAGCGAGCCGACGACCAGGTCGGCGCGGTCCCCGGGGGTCACGACCAGGCAGCCGGGGGTGAGCGCGCCCAGCAGGTTCGGCAGCATCGCACCGCCGAAGACGAAGCCGAGGGCGTCCCGGGCGAGCCCGGCGTCGTCGCCGAGCAGCACCTTGGCGCCGAGGGCCTGGGCTATCTGGGCGACCGTCGGCGCGGACAGCGCGGGCTCGTCCGGCAGGACGTACGTCGGCACCGGCAGCCGGTTGCCGAGCCGCTCGGCGAGCTGGTCGCGGTCCTCCCGGGCCACCCGGTTGGCGACCATGGCGAGGACGTCGCAGCCCAGGCCGTCGTAGGCGCGGTAGGCGTTGCGGGTCTCGGCGAGCACGGACTCGGCGGACTGCCCGCGCCCGCCCACCACCGGGATCACCGAGGCGCCGAACTCGTTGGCGAGCCGCGCGTTGAGGGCCAGCTCGTCCGGCAGCTGGGTGTCGGCGAAGTCGGTGCCGAGGACCAGGACGACGTCGTAGTCGCGGGCCACCTGGTGGAAGCGGTCGACGAGGGTGGAGACCAGCTCGTCGGAGCCCTGCTCGGCCTGGAGCGCGGACGCCTCGTGGTAGTCCATGCCGTACACGGACGCCGGGTCCTGGGAGAGGCGGTACCGGGAGCGCAACAGCTCGAACATCCGATCGGGCCGATCGTGGACGAGCGGCCGGAACACGCCCACCCGGTCCACCTGCCGGGTCAGGAGTTCCATGACTCCCAGCTCCACGACCTGGCGGCCGTCACCGCGGTCGATCCCGGTCACGTACACGCTGCGCGTCACGCGTCCACTCCGTTCCTCATGTCGTCCGTGCCGTCCATGCCATCTTGGGCGTCCGTGCCGGCCTGTGGGCGTCATCCTGTCGGCATAAAAATCGCCCACCGAGGTGAGCGGAACCCTCTTGACAATACCTCTGTCGACGGATAAGGCGCCCGTCAAGACTTCACCGGTCCGGCGGACGTGAAACAATCGTCACTGGCTCACCGGCACCGACAGCGAGCAGGAGACACAGCACGATGCGCATCGGAGTCCTCACCGCAGGCGGCGACTGCCCCGGCCTGAACGCCGTGATCCGGTCGGTCGTGCACCGGGCGGTGGCCCAGTACGGCGACGAGGTCATCGGTTTCGAGGACGGCTACCGGGGCCTGCTGGACCGGCACTACCGCGGCCTCGACCTGGACGCGGTCAGCGGCATCCTGGCCCGCGGCGGCACCATCCTCGGCTCCTCCCGGCTGGAGCGCGACCGGCTGCGCGAGGCCTGCGAGGGCGCCGCCGACATGGTCGAGGAGTTCGGCATCGACGCGCTGATCCCGATCGGCGGCGAGGGCACCCTGACCGCGGCCCGCATGCTCTCCGACGCCGGCCTCCCGGTCGTCGGCGTGCCCAAGACCATCGACAACGACATCTCCTCCACCGACCGCACCTTCGGCTTCGACACGGCCGTCGGCGTGGCCGCCGAGGCGATGGACCGGCTGAAGACCACCGCCGAGTCCCACCAGCGGGTGATGGTCGTCGAGGTCATGGGCCGGCACGCGGGCTGGATCGCCCTGGAATCAGGCATGGCCGCCGGCGCCCACGGCATCTGCCTGCCCGAGCGCCCCTTCGACCCCGCCGACCTGGTCAAGATGGTCGAGGAGCGCTTCTCCCGCGGCAAGAAGTTCGCCGTCATCTGCGTCGCCGAGGGCGCCCACCCCGTCGAGGGCAGCATGGACTACGGCAAGGGCGCGATCGACCAGTACGGCCACGAGCGCTTCCAGGGCATCGGCACCGCGCTCGCCTACGAGCTGGAGCGGCGCCTCGGCAAGGAGGCCAAGCCGGTCATCCTCGGCCATGTCCAGCGCGGCGGTGTGCCCACCCCCTACGACCGCGTCCTCGCCACCCGCTTCGGCTGGCACGCCGTCGAGGCCGCGCACCGCGGCGAGTTCGGCCGGATGACCGCGCTGCGCGGCACCGACATCGTGATGGTGCCGCTCGCCGAGGCGGTCACCGAGCTGAAGACGGTGCCGAAGGACCGGATGGACGAGGCCGAGTCGGTCTTCTAGGGCGACCGGCCGGCCCCCGGGAACGCGCGGCCGGCCCCCCGGTCGGCTCCCTCGGCCGGGTCCTTTGGCACGGTCGGCCGGTCCGGTCAGCCGGTCCGGTCCGTCACGGCGGTCCAGAAGCGGTCGACGATGTCGTCGAGGAACCTCTGCCCCGGCTCGCTGGCGCTCCGGCTGCCGCCGCCCCAGCTGAGGGTGGCGGCCATGTGCCCCTGGTAGTCCTGGTGCAGCTCCTGCAGGACCTGCTCCAGGACGCCCTTGTCCACCGGGGCGAGCTTCATCACCGGACGCACATAGGCCTGCCAGCGGGTGGTCACCGCGCTGTGCAGCAGATCGGCGAGCTTCGCCTCGCGGCCGGTGACGGCCACGAAGTCGGGCAGGGCCAGCTCCAGTGCCCGCGCCAGCTCGGCCGACTGGCGCTCGTTGCCCCGCCACTGGCCGCTCTCCTCCGCCCGCAGATAGGCGCGCAGCTCCATGCCGACGGCGTGGGCGACGTCCTCGGGCGCGACGGCACGGGCCATGCGGTGCTCGCGCAGCGTCCGCGGCCGGCCGATGAGTTCGCCCGGCGCACACCACAACACACCGGCCAGGGCGGTCAGTTCGGGGCTGCTGGGAGCGGTGGTCCCGCGCTCCCAGGCGATCACGAGGTCAGGGGTGACGTACGGCAGTCCGTAGGAGGCACGCATTCCGTAGGCGACGTGCTCGGGCCCCATGCCCAGCGCGGCGCGGAGCCTGCGGGCGGCCGGGGCGTTGAACGGGAGGGCCGGAGGGTTCGGTTGGGCTGAGTGGCGCACCCGGCACAAAGTAGGGGCACGCCGGGGCGATGACTACGGTCGGTTCCACCGAGATCACGGATCGTAGAAACGTACGGGGTGATCGCACCGAGTGCGCTGGCACCCCGTGCCATACCGCTGTGACCTGGTCTTACCCCGCGTCACCCCTTCACCGCACCGCCCAGCGCAAAGCCGCCGCCGAGCCGCCGTGCCACCAGAACATACAAAAGGATGACCGGCGTCGAATAGATCACGGAGAACGCGGCGAGTTGTCCGTAGGCCACCATGCCCCGGTTGCCGAAGAAGTCGTTGATGCTGACCGAGGCCGGCATCTGGTCCGGCGTGAGCAGCAGCATGAACGGGACGAAGAAGTTCCCCCACATCATCACGAACGAGAACACGGTGACGACCGCGACGCCCGGGCCCATCAGCGGCAGCACGATCCGGATCAGGGACTGCGCCGCCGAGGCCCCGTCCGTCCAGGCCGCCTCCTCCAGCTCCCGCGGCACGCCGTCCATGAAGTTCTTCATCAGCCAGATGGCGAACGGCAGCTGGGAGGCGGCGAAGAAGAAGACCGTGCCCTGCAGGGTGTCGATCAGGTTCACCCGGACGAACAGCGCGTACACCGGCACCATGATCGCCGTGATGGGCAGGCTCGTCGCGAACAGGATCGTCAGCAGGAACGGCCGGTTGAGCCGGGACCGGAACCGGGACAGCGGATAGGCGGCCAGGGCGGCGCAGACGACGGTGAGCGCCGTGCCGCCCCCGCACAGGATCAGGCTGTTGAGCAGCGGGGTGTAGGTGATGTCCGGGGTCAGGACCGCCCGGAAGTTGTCCAGGGTGAGTCCGTCCGGCACCTTCACCCGCAGCCCGGCGCCCGGATCCACGGCGGACAGCAGCACCCAGACGAGGGGCAGCGCGAAGGCGGCGGCCACGGCGAGGAGCGAGACATCGGCGGCGAGACGCCGGGAGGCGCGCTTGCGGGGCATCAGACCTCCGTCCGCAGCAGCCGCAGATAGACGGCGGAGAACAGGGAGCCGACGAGCAGCAGGAGCAGGGCGACGGCGGTGCCGTACCCGATCATGCTGTTCTGGAAGGCCTGTTCGTACATGAACAGCGGCAGGGTCTGGCTCCGGTCACCGGGACCGCCCCGGGTCATCACCCAGATCAGCCCGAAGACGGAGAGCGTCTGGAGGGTGTTGAGCATGAGGTTGGTGCCGATGGAGCGGCGGATCATCGGCAGCGTGATGTGCCACAGCCGCCGCCAGCCGCCGGCCCCGTCCACCTCGGCGGCCTCGGTGATCTCGGCCGGGATCTCGTCGAGCGCCGCGGAGTAGACGAGCATCGAGAACGCCGTCCCGCGCCACACGTTGGCGAACGAGACGGCGAGGACGGGCAGGGTGAACAGCCAGTTCTCCCGGGGCAGATGCAGCCAGTCCAGGATCGCGTTCAGGGTGCCCTCGCGCCGGAAGAACGCGTAGAGCAGGAACCCGGCGACGACCTCGGGCAGCACCCACGCGGTGACGACGACCCCGCCGGCGAGGGTACGGACCGGCTTGGAGGCCCGCTTCATCAGCGCGGCCAGGGCCAGCCCCAGGGTGTTCTGCCCGACGAGCGAGGACAGCACCGTGAACACCAGGGTCAGCCATACGGCGTTCAGGAACGCGTCGTCCCGGAACGCCCGGCGGAAGTTGGCGAGGCCGACGAAGGAGGAGTGGGCCTGGCCGGTCAGCTGGAGGTCGGTGAAGGCGATGTAGACGCAGTAGGCGATCGGTCCGGCGAGGAAGAGGGCGAGCAGGACCACGGCGGGGGCCAGCGGGAGGGTCCGCAGGACCAGGTGGCGCCGCCTCACTTCTGGATCACTCGGTCGCCGGTGACGTCCTTGAGCGTGGCGTCGTAGCCGCTCGCGGCCTCCGCCGCGGACAGATCACCGGTCGTGACCCCCTCCATCGCCTCCTGCACGGCGGTCGACACCTTCGGGTACGCCGGGAACGCGGGCCGGTAGTGGGTGCTCGCCACCAGGTCGGTGAAGAACTTGATGCCGGGCTGGGCGCTCGCGTACGCCGGGTCCTTCGCGACGTCCTCGCGCACCGAGATACCGGAGTTGGCGATGTACCACTTCCTGGCGTTCGCCTCGGTCTGCATCGTCCTGATGAAGTCGAACGCGAGGTCCGGGTTGCCGGCCTTGGCCGGGATCGACCAGGCCCAGCCGCCGGACATGCTCACCTTGCCGGGTGCCTGCCCGTGCTGGGTGGGCATGTACGCGAGACCCAGCTGCTTCGACCAGCCGGGCCAGGCGTGGCCGCTGCCCGGGAGCCAGGCCTGCGGCAGCCAGGAGCCGTCCAGGTCGATGCCGAGCTTGCCCTGGGGGAGGAGTTCGCCGTTGACGGCGGTGGCGAAGTTGGGATCGAGGGCGTCGGACACCTCGGGGCCGAGTTTCTCCCGGTACACGGTCCCGACGAAATCCAGGGCGTCCTCGAAGCCCTGCCCCGCGGTGATCCACTTCTTCGCGGTGCTGTCGTAGAGCGGATCGGAGGTGCCGTCGCCGGTGCCGTACAGGAGCATCTCGAAGCCCTGCATGGTGGCCCGTTCGCCGGCGGGCTTGCCGGTGTAGACGTTGAGCGGCGTGACGCCGGGCACCTTCCGCTTGATGGTCCGGGCGGCGGCGAGGACCTCGTCCCAGTTCTCCGGCTGCCAGTCCGCCGGCAGCCCGGCCTTCCGGAACACCCGCTTGTCGAACCACAGCCCGCGGGTGTCGGTGCCGTCCGGAACGCCGTACGTCTTCCCGTCCTCCCCCCGGGCCGCCGACTTCGCGGTGTCGATGAACCGCTGCCAGTCGGGCCACTTGGCGAGGTAGGCGTCGAGCGGCCTCAAGTACCCGCTGGTGATGTCGGAGTTGATGAGGAAGGTGTCCTCGTAGACCAGGTCGGGCGCGGTCCGCGGGGACCGCAGCATCTGCTGCACCTTGGTGTAGTACTCGGAGTCCGGCGCCTTGATCGGCACGAACTCGACCTTCTTGCCGGGGTACTTCTTCTCGAACTCCGCCTTGATCCCGGCGAGATAGGTGTCCATCACCTTCACGGAGTTGTCGGTGGACTGCTTGTACGACACCTTGACCGTGTCGGGGCCGCTGCCGGAGCCGCCGCCGCACGCGGTGAGCGCGGTGGCGGCGAGGGCGGTGGCGAGAAGGGCGGAGAGGGCGGCGGTGGGGCGCACGGGCATGACCTCCTGAGCACACGTGGGGGTGGCGCGGAGATGACTGCCGTGTGAAGGTAAGAGGAGTGGTCCGGCCAGGTCAATGCGTAGGTGCCGGATTGGGCCCCGACGGCTTCGCGGGGGGCGGCGCCGCGCGGCACCGGTCCGCCGCACGGGCCCGGGCCGCGCCCGGCGCCGGCCCGCCTCGCGCCGGCGGCCCCGTGGCAGACGCCGCCTCAAGACCCGGTGCGCGCGCTCCCGCACGGCCCCCGGGAACCCTCCGCGGCGCCCTCGGCCGCCCTGCCGCGCGCCGGTGCCCGCCCGGCCGGTGCCCCGCCCGGCAGCACCCCCACCGTCACCACGGCCGGCCGTACCCCCGCCCGTACCCCCGCCCGCCGCCGCGAGCCGCCGGCGCGTCGCCCGGGCCGGCCGGCGGGAGGGGGAACGCCGGACGCGGGTCCGGTGTCCGGGCCGGACTCGGTCAGCGTCCCTGGACGACCCATCGGTACACCAACTCCGGCCGCCCCACCTGCCCGTACAGCGGACTGCGCACGGCCCGGCCCGCCTCCACCAGGTGCTCCAGATAGCGCCGGGCGGTGATCCGGGAGATGCCCACGGCCTCGGCCACCCCGGCGGCCGTCAGGCCCTCCGCCACCTCCCGCAGCGCTCCCGTGACCCGCTCCAGCGTCGGCCCGCTCAGCCCCTTGGGCAGCGCGGCGGGTGTCGGCGCCCGCAGGGCCCCCAGCGCCCGGTCCACCTCGTCCTGTCCGCTCGCCTCGCCCACCGCGGCGTGGAACTCGGCGTAGCGCAGGAGCCGGTCGCGCAGCGTCGCGAACGTGAACGGCTTCAGCACGTACTGGACGACTCCCAGCGAGACCCCCTCCCGCACCACCGCGAGGTCCCGTGCCGAGGTCACCGCTATCACGTCCGCGTGGTGCCCGGCCGCCCGCAGGGACCGGGCGAACTGCAGCCCGTGCACGTCCGGCAGGTGCAGGTCGAGCAGGAGGAGATCCACGGGCGTGCGGTCGAGGATCCGGCGGGCCTCCGCGCCCGTGTGGGCCTTGCCGACCGCGACGAACCCGGGCACCCGGCCGACGTACAGCACATGCGCGTCGGCGGCCACCGGGTCGTCCTCGACGACGAGGACGCGGATGGGCCGCTGCTCGTCCGTCATCTGCCGCCGCCCGTGGACGTGCGCAATGGCAACCGCACCTCGAACACCGCTCCGCCCTCGCCGTCCTCGCCGGATCCCGCCACCGTCAGCGTGCCCTCGTGGCGGGCGACCGCCTGCCGGACCAGGGCGAGACCGAGCCCCCGCCCGCCGGGCCCGGCCGGCTTCGTGGAGAACCCCCGCTGGAATACCAGGCCGGCATGGGCCGGGTCGACCCCCGGGCCGGTGTCCGACACCCGGAGCACCACTTCGGCGGACGTGGTGTACGCCGTCACGGTCACCCGCGCCCGCGCGGTGCCCTGCGCCGCGTCCACCGCGTTGTCGATGAGGTTCCCGAGGATCGTCACCAGGTCACGGGCCGAAAGGCGCTCCGGGAGCAGGCCGTCGTCCAGCCGGCTGTCCGGCGAGACCACCAGCTCCACGCCCCGCTCGTTCGCCTGGGCGGTCTTGCCCAGCAGCAGCGCGGCCAGCACCGGTTCGCTCACCGCCGCCACCACCTGGTCGGTCAGGGCCTGGGCCAGCTCCAGCTCGGCCGTGGCGAACTCCACCGCCTCCGCGGCCCGGCCCAGCTCGATCAGGGAGACGACCGTGTGCAGGCGGTTCGCGGCCTCGTGCGCCTGCGAGCGCAGCGCCGTGGTGAAGCCCCGCTCCGAGTCCAGCTCGCCCATCAGGGACTGGAGTTCGGTCACATCGCGCAGGGTGACCACCGTGCCGCGCTGCTCGCCGCCCGACACCGGGGAGGTGTTCACCACCAGCACCCGGGTCGCCGTCAGATGCACCTCGTCCACGCGGGGCTCGGAGGAGAGCAGGGCGCCCGTCAGCGGGGCCGGCAGGCCCAGGCCGGCCACCGAGCGGCCGACCAGGTCCGCGTCCGAGGCGCCGCCCACGCCCAGCAGCTCCCGGCCGCCGTCGTTGATCAGCGCCACCCGGTACCCGCCGTCCAGCATCAGCAGCCCTTCCCGGACCGCGTGCAGCGCCGCCTCGTGGTAGTCGTGCATCCGGCTCAGCTCGCCGGCGTTCATGCCGTGGGTGTGACGGCGCAGCCGGGCGTTGATGACGTACGTGCCGACCGCGCCCAGCAGCAGGGCCACCCCGGCCACCCCGAGCAGGGCCGTGACCTGGTCCGAGACCCGGGCGCTGATCGTCTCCACCTTGATGCCGGCGCTCACCAGGCCGACGATCCGCCCGTTGTCGCTGATCGGGGTCACCGCGCGCACGGACGCGCCGAGCGTGCCGGTGTAGGTCTCGGTGAAGGTGCGGCCGTGCTGGGCGGGGCCGATGGTGCCCAGGAAGCGTCTGCCGATCTGCTTCCTGTCGGGGTGCGTCCAGCGGATGCCGGACGGGTTCATGATCGTGACGAAGTCGACGTTCGCGTCCCGCGTGACCTGGAGGGCGTACGGCTCCAGCCGGGCCGTGGGGTCCGCGGTGCGGATCGCCGCGCGCACCGAGGGCGAGTCGGCGATGGACCGGGCCACCGCCGTGGCCTGCCGGGTGGCGGCGTCCTCGGCCTGCCGCTGGTCGCTGACGTAGGTGAACAGCGCGTACCCGGCCACGACCACCGCGATCAGCACGGCCTGCATGGCGAACAGCTGGCCGGCCAGGCTGCGGGGCCGCGGCAGGGTGGGGAGGCGCATGCCAGCAGTGTGCCTCTCCGGCCGAGCGTGAACTAAATGAACGGAAGGGTGACCGCCCTCACACGCCGGGAGATAGTCACGGCATTCCCTACAACGCCCGGACGTGAGCCGCACGCCGGTTGTTCGCCGACGAAGACGTCAAGGAGGGCAGTCGTGGCCGCCAGCACCCCCGATACGGCACCTGCCGCACCCCGTGTGAAGCGGGACCGGACTCATTACCTGTACATCGCCGTCATCGCGGCGGTCGCGCTCGGCATCGCCGTGGGGCTCATCTGGCCCGATGCCGCGGTGGAGCTGAAGCCGCTGGGCACCGGGTTCGTGAATCTGATCAAGATGATGATCTCGCCGATCATCTTCTGCACGATCGTGCTCGGCATCGGCTCCGTCCGCAAGGCCGCCAAGGTGGGGGCCGTCGGCGGTATCGCCCTCGGCTACTTCCTCGTGATGTCGCTCGTCGCGCTCGCCATCGGGCTCGTCGTCGGCAACGTGCTGCACCCCGGTGACGGGCTGCACCTCACCGACGCGCTCAAGCAGACCGGGCACGACCAGGTCGAGAGCGACGCCCTGCCGCCCGTCGACTTCGTGCTGTCGATCATCCCGACCACGTTCCTGTCCGCCTTCACCCAGGGCCAGGTGCTCCAGACGCTGCTGGTCGCCCTGCTCGCCGGGTTCGCGCTGCAGGCCATGGGCTCGGCCGGACAGCCGGTGCTGCGCGGCATCGAGCACATCCAGCGGCTCGTCTTCCGCATCCTGTCCATGGTGATGTGGGCCGCGCCGGTCGGTGCGTTCGGCGCGATCGCGGCCGTGGTCGGCTCCGCGGGCGTCGACGCGCTCAAGAGCCTCGCCGTCCTGATGGTGGGCTTCTACCTCACCTGTTTCCTGTTCGTCTTCATCGTGCTCGGCGCACTGCTCCGGATCGTCGCGGGCCTGAACGTCTTCTCCCTGTTCAAGTACCTCGCCCGGGAGTTCCTGCTGATCCTGTCCACTTCCTCCTCCGAGTCCGCGCTGCCGCGGCTGATCGCGAAGATGGAGCACCTGGGCGTCAGCCGGCCGGTCGTCGGCATCACCGTGCCGACCGGCTACTCGTTCAACCTCGACGGCACGATGATCTACATGACCATGGCCTCGCTGTACATCGCGGACGCGCTGGGTACGCCGATGTCGGTCGGCGAGCAGATCCCGCTGCTGCTCTTCCTGCTGCTGGCGTCCAAGGGCGCGGCCGGGGTCAGCGGCGCGGGGCTCGCCACCCTGGCCGGCGGGCTGCAGTCGCACAAGCCGGCGCTGGTCGACGGGGTCGGGCTGATCGTCGGCATCGACCGGTTCATGAGCGAGGCGCGGGCGCTGACGAACTTCGCGGGCAACGCGGTCGCCACCGTGCTCGTGGGCACGTGGACCAAGGAGATCGACAAGGCGCGGGTGCGCCAGGTGCTCGCGGGCGAGCTGCCGTTCGACGAGACGACGCTGCTGGACGAGGGCGGGACGGTGAGCGAGGCTCCCGAGCCCCGTCAGGAGGAGCTGGCCAAGGCCTGAGGGCCGCGCAGCGCCCTACGACTCCGGATGTCCGGCCCGGCCTGAACCCGGGCCGGGCATCCGGTGACCGCCGCCGGGCGGCTGAGACCCCCCTGTCCCAGCCGCCCGGCTCTCGCCGTGCCCCACGGCACCTCGGCGCGCGCTGGAGCATCTCCGCGCGCTACGACACCTCGGCGTGCGCTACGACACCTCGGCGTGCCACGCCGTCTCGGCGTGCGCCGCGACACCTCGGCGTGCCATGCCATCTCGGCGTGCGCTGCGACACCTCGGCGTGCCGCGCCGTCTCGGCGCGCTACGACACCTCGGCGACCAGCTCGGCGGCCCGTGCGGCGGGGACGCCCGCCGAGGTCAGGACGGCGACCGTGGCGGAGGGGCCCGCCTCCCCGGCCGCCAGGAGACCGTCGTTCACCGCCTCCATCACCGCGAACAGCATCTGCTCGTGCACGTACGCGAGGGCCGGCGCGGGCAGCGGCGAGCTGAACACACCCTCGTCCAGGCCCTGTTGCAGCACGCGGATCTTGTTCTCGCGCAGCGGTGCGAGGCGGTCGCGGATGCCCTGCACGGTGACCGTGCGCTGGGCCAGGGCGATCAGCAGCCGGTAGCGGTCGGCGATCGGCCAGAGCGCGAGCACCGTGCGGGCCACCGCCTCCGCCGGATCGCTCACGCCGGTCCTGGCCCGTGCGTCCGCGTCCGCCAGCGCCGCGACGGCCCCGTCCGTGAGGGTGCTGATCAGCGCCTCCCGGCTGGGGAAGTGGCCGTAGACCGTCCTTCGTACGACCCCGGCGGCGCGCGCGATCTGGTCCATGGAGGCGTCGGGATCGCGCAGCAGTTCGGCGAGGGCGACGTCGAGGATGCGGCGCCGGTTGGCGTCGGCGCGGCTGAGGTTACCCGTGGTCATGGCGGTCATTGTGCCTCCCCTGGGCCGTCCCGACCCGACTTGCACAGCACTGTGCAACGTCGTACATTGCACATGGTTGTGCAATTGCACGCCATTGTGCAAGTCCCGTCGCGACCCGAGGAAGGCGACCCCTGCCATGCGACTCGTCATGACCGAACCGGTCGAAAGGATGGGCCGGCCCTACGCCCGGCGCTGGTGGGCACTGCTGGTGCTCTGCCTCAGCCTGCTGATCATCGTGATGGCGAACACCGCCCTCACGGTCGCGGCGCCCGACATGACGAAGGACCTCGGGCTCTCCAGCGCGGACCTCCAGTGGGTGATCGACGGCTACACCGTCCCCTACGCGGCGCTGATGCTGCTGCTCGGCGCGATCGGCGACAAGTACAGCCGGCGCGGGGCGCTCGTCCTCGGGCTCGTCGTCTTCGGCGGCGGTGCCGTCTTCGGCTACCTCGCCGACAGCGCGGCGACCGTGATCGCCGCCCGTGCCGTGATGGGCGTCGGCGCCGCGCTGATCATGCCGGCCACGCTCTCGCTGCTGGCCGCGACCTTCCCGCGCGCCGAGCGCGCCAAGGCCATCACCCTGTGGACGGCCACCGCCGGACTGGCCATCGCGGCGGGCCCGGTGGTCGCCGGCGCCCTGCTGCGCGACCACGGCTGGGCCTCCACGTTCCTGATCAACGTGCCCATCGCGGCCGTCGCGATCGTCGCCGCCCTCGTCCTCGTGCCGCCGTCCAAGGCCGGCCACCACGACCGCATCGACTACGTCGGCGGCCTGCTGTCGGTGATCTGGACCGGCGCGCTGATCTACATGATCATCGAGGGTCCGCACTTCGGCTGGGGCGCCAAGGCCGTCGGCGCTGCCGTCGTCGCCGGCGTCGGCCTGGCCGCCTTCGTGCTGTGGGAGCTGCGCCACCCGCGCCCGATCCTGGACGTGCGCCGCTTCGCCGGCCGCCGGTTCGCGGGCTCCAACCTCGCCGTCGCCCTCTTCTTCCTCGCCGTCTTCGGCGCCTTCTACTACCTCACCCAGCACCTCCAGTTCGTCCTCGGCTACGACGCCCTGGAGACCGGCGTCCGCATGCTGCCGCTGGCCGGCGCGGTCTTCGTCGGCTCGGCCCTGACCGGCTGGCTGACCCCGCGCGTGGGCATGAAGTGGACCGTCACCGCCGGCATGGTCGGCGGCACGACCGCCCTCGCCCTGCTGACGCAGGTGGACGCGGGCTCGACGTACGGCGACTTCGTGGCGCCCCTGATCATCCTGGGCCTCGCCATCGGCCTCGCCCTCTCGCCCTGCACCGACGCCATCATGGGCGCGTTCCCGGAGTCCGAGCTGGGCGTCGGCGGCGCCGTCAACGACACCTCGCTGGAGCTGGGCGGCTCGCTCGGCATCGCCATCCTCGGCTCGCTGCTCGCCACCTCCTACGGCGACCACCTCACCGACGCCACCGCGGGCAGCAAGCTCCCGCCGAGCGCCCTGGACACCGCGCAGGACTCGGTCGGCGCCGGGTACGCCGTCGCGCAGGGCATCGGCGAGAAGGCCCAGCAGGCCGCGGCCAAGGCCCAGCAGGCGGGCGACCCGCAGCAGGCCGCGCAGCTCAAGCAGCAGGCCGGCGAACTGGCGTCGGGCGCCCGGCAGATGGCCGACGCGGTGGGCTCCGCCTTCTCCGACGCGGTCGCCCACACCAGCCTGGTCGGTGCGGTGATCCTCGGCATCGGCACCGTCCTGGTGGCCGTCCTGCTGCCGCGCCACGGGTCCACGGCGGCGCAGGCCGGCCCCGAGGCGGCGGACCGGTCCGAGGAACTCGCCGACAGCACGACGAGCTGACCTGGCCGGGCGCGCGTCCGCCGTCGCGATGCGATCAGGGTCGGTCCGGCCGTTCGACACGGCCGGACCGACCCGTGTCGCGTCGACGGCTGGGTGCGCCTGGTCGGCGTACGCCGCGGCGAGGCCGGCGGGACACGCGCTCCCGGCGGCCGGCGCCTCGCGCGGGAACCGGCCGCCGGGGGCCGCCCCGGACGTCCTCCGGGGCGCACCCGCGAACGGCACGCGTCGCGGACGGCGACCAGGTGCGCCGGACCACCGGACCGGACCGCAGGACCGCAGGACCGCAGGACCGCAGGACCGCAGGACCGCAGGACCGCCGTCGGCACGCTGCCGGCGGCGGTCCTGCGGCGTTCGGCCGGGGTGCCCGTCAGGGGCGTATGTAGGGCCGGGTCATGATCTCCATGTTGTGGCCGTCCGGGTCCTCGAAGTAGGCGCCGCGGCCGCCGAACAGCCGGTTGATCCGGCCGGGGTCGGTGTGGTGCGGGTCGGCGTAGTACGTCACCCCCGCCGCCTCCAGCCGGGCGATCATGCCGTCGAACCGCTCGTCGGGCACGAGGAACGCGTAGTGCTGGGACTGGACCGGCTCGTCCCGCTTCTCGTAGTAGTCGAGCGTGACGCCGTTGCCGAGGTCGACGGGGAGGAACGGTCCGAACGGGGTGCCGACCGCGAGGCCGAGGACCGCCGCGAGGAACCCGGCGGACCGGTGCCGGTCGCTCGCGTAGACGGCGGTGTGGTTCAACTGGACGGCGGCGGGCGCCGGTTCGGTGGTGTGCGGGTGCTGCTGGACAGCGGGCATCGGTGGGCTTCTCCGGGTCTTGGGGTCCGCTGGGGAGGGGCGCCGCGTGCGGGCGCCGGGGCAGGAACGCGGAGAAGGGGGGCGGGCCTCTCGCCCGCCTCGTGCTCACGCCGAGGCCGGGAACCTCACTCGTGCGTGGCCCATGGCCGACCCGGCAGTCACGTGATCGACTCTAGTGATCCGTGCGGGCGCGGGCAACGCCTGCCCGGGACAACTCCCGTTCGGCCACCTCCCGAAAGCCGCGCGGCGGGCGTCCGGTGAGGCGTTGGACGGTGTCGGTGGTGCGATCCTCGGCGCCCTCGGCGATGGCGCGGTCCATGCCGGCCAGCATGGCGGCGAACTCCCGGGGCACGGACGCGGCCAGCCGGTCGCGCATCTGCGCGTAGGTCAGCCGGCGGTGGACCACGGGACGGCCGGTGACCTCGCTGACCACGGCGGCGATGTCGTCGTAGCCGAGCGTTTCCGGCCCGGTCAGCACCAGGTCGGTGCCGGGCGCGCGGTCGTCGGTCAGGGCGCGGGCGGCGACGGCGGCGATGTCGTCGGCGTCCACGAATCCGATCCGGCCGGTGCCGGTCGCGCTCAGGACGACGCCCTCGTCGCGGATGCTCCGGGCGTGCGCGTGCGTGCCGGTGAAGTTCTGCATGAACCAGGAGGGCCGCAGGACCGCCCACTGGTCGAACAGTCCGGGCAGGGCCCGGTGCACGGCGCCGACCCCCGGCCCGCCCTCGGGGACGGCCGAGGAACCGAGGAGTACCGCACGCCGCACGCCGGCGGCGCGGGCCTGCCGGAGGAAGGGCAGCATGACCGCGGCCGGGTCCGGGTCGCCGACGGGCGGGACGAGGTAGACGCGGTCGGCGCCGGCGAGGGCGGCGCCGAAGCCGGCGGGGTCGTACCAGTCGAACCGGACCGCTCGCGCGCCCGGGAGCGGGGTGGCCCGGCGGCTCGCGGCGCTGACCCGGTGGCCGGCGGCGAGCAGCGCGGCGGCGGTCCGGCTGCCGGTGGTGCCGGTGGCCCCGATGACGAGGGTGGTGCCGGTGGCGGTCATCGGGCCTCGCCGCCCGCGAAGCCGGCGCCGGGCTCCCGCACGGCGAGGGGGTTCCAGTAGTCCCGGTAGGAGACGAAGCGGCCGTCCCGTACGGTCACGACGGCGATGTACGCCATGTCGAAGGGGGCACCCGTCTCCACCATGCGGCCCACGCCGCGCATCTCGACGACGAGGGTCTCCGGATCGGCGGTCGGATGGATCCGCAGGGCGGGGAAGTCGTGCAGGTCGATGTGGTCGGGGTAGGGGCGCATATAGGCGGCGATCGCCTCCCGGCCCTCCAGCCGCTCGGGCCAGCCGGGTGGCGCGAAGGGGAACTCCATGACCCCGTCCTCGGCCCACAGGCCCGTCCAGGCGGGGATGTCCTTGTCGAGGAGCAGCCGCAGGCTGTGGCGGTAGAGCTGCTCCGGTGAGGTGTCCGCGGGCATGGGCGTGGGCATGAAGGTCCTCCGTGGCGTACGATACGGACCGGCGGTCCGCTTTGATTGACGATACGGACCGCCGGTCCGGATCGCAAGCCACCGCCAGGGAGGAACCACGTGACCGAGCGCCGACCGCGCAAGGACGCCCTGCGCAACCGGGCGGCCGTCTTCGCCGCAGCGGACGCGCTCTTCGCCGAGTGCCCGAGCCCCGACAGCGTCACCATGGCCGACATCGCGACGGCGGCCGGCGTCGGCAAGGCCACCCTCTTCCGCGCCTTCGGCGACCGCACCGGGCTGATCCGCGCGCTCTACGAGGCACGCCTCGAACCGGTCAGGGCCGCCGTGGAGGAGGGCCCGGCGCCGCTCGGGCCCGGCACCCCGCCGCAGGTGCGGGTGCCGGCCCTGCTCGACGCCGTGCTCTGCTTCAAGCTCGACAACCGCCACCTCGCGCTCGCCCTCGAGCAGACCGGCGGCGGCAGCAGCCCCTACGACGCGGAGCACTACGCGCGCTGGCACACCCTGCTCCGTACGCTGCTGGCCCGGATCCCGGGCCTGGCGGGCGGCGACTTCACCGCCCACGCCCTGCTCGCCGCCGTCCGGGCCGACCTGGTGGAGTACCTGGCCGCGGGCGAGGGCCGGTCCCGCGAGGAGCTGCGGGCCCAGCTCTCGGCGTTCACGGCCAGGGTCCTCGGCACCGGCACACCGCCGGGGCCGGCCGCCGGCGCGTGACACCGGGCGCCGGCGCCCCGCCGAGGTGACATGCCGTACCCGCGGGCCGGAACGGCTCGTTGGTCCATGGCGTCCGTACGTATGTCCGGGACGAGCAAGGAGAGGCACGGGGGATGAAGATCGACTGGGACCGGCGGACCTGCGCGCGCAAGGGGCATGTGACCTACGCGCCCGACGACCCCCGGCTGCGGGCGGGGCTGCACGCCGCGACCGCGCTCGGCGACGCCTGGCGGTGCCTGCGCTGCGGTGACTTCGCGCTCGGCGAGCCGCACGGCTCCGGGCCGGCCGCCGACGCGCCGCTGGTGCCGCGCGGCAAGGTGCTCCGGGACCTGTTCGTGCTGCGCTTCCTCGCCGTCGAGCGGGCCGTGCGCGGGGTGTTCATCGTGCTGGTCGCGGTCGCGGTGTGGAAGTTCAGCAACAGCCAGGACGCGGTGCGCCGGCTCTTCGACGAGTACCTGGACGTCTTCCGGCCGGTCTTCCGGCACTTCCACTACGACCTCGACCACTCACCGGTCGTCGGCACCGTCCAGAAGGCCTTCGGCTACCGGCACTCCACGCTCCTGCTGGTGGCCGCCCTGCTGCTGGCCTACGCGCTGATCGAGCTGGTCGAGGCGGTCGGCCTCTGGTACGCCAAGCGCTGGGCGGAGTACCTGACGGTGGTCGCGACGGCCGCCTTCCTCCCGCTGGAGATCTACGAACTCACCGAGCACATCAGCTGGCTGAAGATCGCCACCCTCGTCCTGAACCTCCTCGCCGTCCTCTACATCGCCCTGACCAAGCGGCTGTTCGGGCTGCGCGGCGGGCGGCGCCGGTTCGAGGAGGAACGGCACAGCGCCTCGCTGCTGGAGGTCGAGGAGTCGGCCGGCGTGGCGCACACGTAAGGGTCCCGCGGTCTTGCCTTGACGCCGACGTCAACCCGTACGGTCGAGGACATGCGAATCGGCGAGCTGGCCGCGCGGGCCGGGACCACGACACGCACCCTGCGGTACTACGAGTCCCGCGGGCTGCTGCCGGCCCGGCGGGACGGCAACGGACACCGCACCTACGACGACAGCGACCTCAGGCTGCTCCTGCAGATCCGCACCCTGCAGGACTTCGGCTTCGACCTGGAGGAGACGCGGCCGTTCGTGGAGTGTCTGCGGGCCGGGCACCCGGAGGGCGACGCCTGCCCGGCCTCGCGCGTGGTCTACCGGCGCAAGCTGGCCGAGCTGGACGCGCTCATCGGGCAGCTGAGCACGGTGCGCGAGACGGTCGCGGAACGGCTGGAGCGGGCCGAGCGGACGGGCGGGGAGGACCCCCTGTGCGAGGGGGGCCGGGAGATCCGGGGAGACCTGCTCGCCGACGCGCTGGTTCCGGGGGGCCCGGAACCCGCATGCGAATGGGGAGGAATGACACGGTGAGCTTGGTGAGCGGACTGACCGAGGTGACGGACGCCGATTTCGCGACGGAGGTGATCGGCTCCGATCTCCCGGTGCTCGTGCAGTTCACGGCCGAGTGGTGCGGGCCCTGCCGGCAGCTCGCGCCGGTGCTGAAGGAGATCGCGTTCGAGGAGGGGGACCTGCTGAAGGTCGTACAGATCGACGTGGACCGCAATCCGCAGACGGCGATCTCCTACGGAGTGATGGCGACGCCCACCCTGCTGCTGTTCCAGGGCGGCGAGCCGGTCCGGTCCATCGTGGGCGCCCGGCCCAAGCGCCGGCTGCTCGCGGATCTGGCGGACGTGCTGCGAGCGGACGCCCGGTAAATCGCACCGGATCGCAAAAATCCCCCGTGGCAATTGCGCCCGGGGGATTTCTGTGCGTATATTCAATGGTTCGCGACTTCCGATGAAAGGAAGTCGCGGAGAAGTTCAATGACCACAGTATATGCGGGCGGGAGTGGAATTGTCAAACGCGGATCTATCGAACAGTGAATTTCCGGACGATGAATTGCGGCACGAGCAGGAATTCATCGACGGGCTGTACGCGCGCGCGGACGTGCTGCGCGGCGACACCGAGTCCTCCGTCGCCGACGCCCTCGCCCAGGGCGACAAGCCCATGCAGGCCCGGCTGGAGCGGGACATCCTGGTCGCCGAGCGCTCGGGGCTGCTCGCCGCGCTGAACGCGGTGGACGGCTCGCTCTGCTTCGGCCGGATCGACCTCGCCGGCGGCACCAGCCACCACATCGGCCGGATCGGGCTGCGCGAGGACGACCCCGAGCACACCCCCGTCCTCATCGACTGGCGGGCCGACGTCGCCCGCCCCTTCTACCTGGCCACCGGGCACACCCCGATGGGCCTGCGCCGCCGCCGGCACATCGCCACCGAGGGCCGGACCGTCACCTCCCTGCACGACGAGATCCTCGACCTCGGCGACGCGACCCGCACCGGGCACGAGGACCACAACGGCGACGCCGTCCTGCTGGCCGCGCTGAACTCGGCGCGCACCGGCCGGATGGGCGACATCGTGCAGACCATCCAGGCCGAGCAGGACCGGATCATCCGGGCCCCGCACCGCGGTGTGCTGGTCGTCGAGGGCGGCCCGGGTACCGGCAAGACCGCGGTCGCCCTGCACCGCGCCGCCTATCTGCTGTACGAGCACCGGGAGCTGCTGGCCCGCCGGGCGGTCCTCATCGTCGGCCCGAACCCCGCCTTCCTCGGCTACATCGGCGAGGTGCTGCCCTCGCTCGGCGAGACCGGGGTGCTGCTGGCCACCGTCGGCGAGCTGTTCCCGGGCGTGCGGGCCACCGCCGCCGACACCCCGGAGGCCGCCGCCGTCAAGGGCGGCGCCGGCATGGCCGAGGTGCTCGCCGCCGCCGTACGCGACCGGCAGGCGCTGCCCGACCCGGTCATCGCGATCGAGCACGACCGCGAGGTCCTCATGCTGGACGACGGCCTGGTGAACGTCGCCCGCGAGCGCACCCGCGCGGCCGGGCTGCCGCACAACACGGCCCGCGAGTACTTCGAGGGCTACATCCTCAACACGCTGACCGAGCTGTACGCCGAGCGCGTGGGCACCGACCCCTACGACGGCGGCAGCCTGCTCGACCCCGCCGACATCACCCAGATCCGCGACGACCTCGCCGAGAACCCCGAGGTCTGGGACGCCGTCGACCAGCTGTGGCCGCGGATCACCCCGCAGCGGCTGGTCGCCGACCTCCTCGCGGAGCCGGACGCCTACCTCCCGCGGGCGGACGCCGACGCGGTGCGCCGTCCGGTGACCCGTGCCTGGACCGTCGCCGATGTCCCGCTGCTGGACGAGGCGGCCGAACTCCTCGGCGAGGACGACCGGGTGGCCAGGGCCCGCGCCGAGCGGGCCCGCGAGACCCAGGTCGCCTACGCGCAGGGCGTGCTGGACGTCTCGTACGCCTCCCGCACCTACGAGTTCGAGGACAAGGAGGACAGCGATCCCGACGGCTCCGAGGTGCTGTCCGCGCACGACATCATCGACGCCGAGCGGTTCGCCGAGCGGCAGGAGGAGGCGGACCACCGCACTGCCGCCGAGCGGGCCGCCGCCGACCGCACCTGGGCGTTCGGGCACATCATCGTGGACGAGGCGCAGGAGCTGTCCCCGATGGCCTGGCGGCTGCTGATGCGGCGCAGTCCGACCCGCTCGATGACCCTGGTCGGCGACCCCGCCCAGACCGCCGAGGCGGCCGGTGTCGGCTCCTGGGCGGAGATCCTCGCCCCCTATGTCGAGGACCGCTGGGAGCACACCCGGCTGGGCGTCAACTACCGCACCCCTGCCGAGATCATGGACCTCGCGGCGGCCGTGGTCCGCGCCGAGCAGCCGGAGTTCGCGCCGCCCAGCTCGGTCCGCTCCACCGGCGTACACCCCTGGGTGCGGCGGGCGGCCGGCGACCTGCCCGGCGCGGTCGCCGAGGCGGTCGCCGAACTCACCCCGGCGGAGGGCCGGCTCGCGGTGATCGCGCCGCGCGCCCTGCACCGGTCCCTGGCCGCCCGCCTGGACGGCGTCACGGCCGGCGCGGAGCCCGATCTGACCCGGACGGTCGTCCTGCTCGACCCCCGCCAGGCCAAGGGCCTCGAATTCGACTCCGTCCTGGTGGTGGAGCCGGGCGCCTACGGCACGAGCGACCTGTACGTGGCGCTGACCCGGGCCACCCAGCGGCTCGGCGTGCTGCACACCGGCGAGCTGCCGCGGGGGCTGGCGCAAGCCCGCGCCTGACCGGCGGTGTCCGGGACGGCGGCGGGCCGGGTCAGCGGCGGCGCGGGCGGGCGAGCGCGCGGCGGGCCCAGTCCGGCGAACCGGTACGGCCCCCCGGCTGGTCGTCCGGATCGCCGGATGGTCTCTCGGCTGGTCGTCCGGATCGCCGGATGGTCTCTCGGCCGGTCGCTCGGATCGCCGGATGGTCCTTCGGCCGGTCGCTCGGATCGCCGGATGGTCCTTCGGCCGGTCGTCCGGATCGCCGGATGGTCCTTCGGCCGGTCGCTCGGATCGCCGGATGGTCCTTCGGCCGGTCGTCCGGATCGCCGGATGGTCCTTCGGCCGGTCGTCCGGATCGCCGGATGGTCCTTCGGCCGGTCGCTCGGATCGCCGGACGGCCCCGCTGACGGAGGGCCCCGCCGCGCTCCCCGACCTGCTCACCGCGCGGCGGCCCCCCGGCGTGACCGCCCCGTCCGGCCCCGGCCCGGCCGCCGCGCCGGGGAACCCGGGCGGCCGGGCATCGAGCCGGGGCGGGCCGGCCTCCGCCCGACCGGAAGTACCGAGCGGAGGCCCGGCGGTGCGCTTGCGGAGCCGCTGTGCCTGTCCGTTCCCCTACCGCCTACCGCCTATCCCTGCCGCCTGCCGCCTGCCGCCTGCCGCCTGCCGTCCGGCGGGCTGTCCGGGCCCGGCGCGCGTCGGTGGACAGGGGCGGCGGCCGGTGTCCGGCGGCCTGGCGCCTGCCGTCCACCGTGCCACGCAGGACGGGCCGTTCGCCGTCCGGCGGGCGACGGCGGGAAGGGGTCGGACCGGCCCTAGGCCGGGCGCAGCCACATCGTGGCCAGGGGCGGCAGTGTCAGCCGGATGCTCGCCGGGCGGCCGTGCCGGCCCAGCGCCTCCGGCTTGACGACGTCCGGGCGGACGACGTCGCCGCCGCCGTACCGGGCCGCGTCGGTGTTCAGGACCTCGCGCCAGGCGGGGACGTCCTCGGGCACCCCGAGCCGGTAGTCGTGCCGGACCACCGGGGCCAGGTGGGTCACCGCGAGCAGCGGGGAGCCGTCCGCGTCGAGGCGCAGGAACGCGAAGACGTTGTCGTCCGCCGCGTCCCCGGTGATCCACCCGAAGCCCGCCGGATCGGTGTCGCGCTGCCAGAGCGCGGGCGTGGCCCGGTACACCGCGTTGAGGTCCCGGACGAGGTCCCGCACGCCCCGGTGGTCCGCGGCGGCGCCGTACCCCGGGTCGAGCAGCCACCAGTCGGGCCCCCGCGCCTCGGACCACTCGGCGCCCTGTGCGAACTCCTGCCCCATGAACAGGAGTTGCTTGCCCGGGTGAGCCCACATGAAGCCCAGATAGGCCCGGAGGTTCGCGCGCTGCTGCCACCAGTCGCCCGGCATCTTCGACACCAGGGACCGCTTGCCGTGCACCACCTCGTCGTGGGAGATGGGCAGGACGTAGTTCTCGCTGTACGCGTACACCATCGAGAACGTCATCTCGTGGTGGTGGTACGCGCGGTGCACGGGGTCGTGCGCCATGTACTGGAGCGAGTCGTGCATCCAGCCCATGTTCCACTTCAGGCCGAAGCCGAGCCCGCCGAAACCGCTCGGGCCCCTGTGGTGGGTGGGCCGGGTGACGCCGTCCCAGGCCGTGGACTCCTCGGCGATGGTCACCACCCCCGGGCAGCGCCGGTACACGGTGGCGTTCATCTCCTGGAGGAAGGCCACCGCGTCCAGGTTCTCCCGGCCGCCGTGCTCGTTCGGCGTCCACCGGCCCGGCTCGCGCGAGTAGTCGAGGTAGAGCATCGAGGCGACCGCGTCCACCCGCAGCCCGTCGATATGGAACTCCTCGCACCAGTACACGGCGTTCGCCACCAGGAAGTTGCGCACCTCGCGCCGCCCGAAGTCGAACTCCAGCGTGCCCCAGTCGGGGTGGGCGGCCCGCAGCGGGTCGTGGTGCTCGTACAGCGGGCGCCCGTCGAAGGCGGCCAGCGCCCAGTCGTCGCGCGGGAAGTGCGCCGGCACCCAGTCCATCAGCACCCCGATGCCGGCCTGGTGCAGCCGGTCCACCAGGTACTTGAAGTCGTCGGGGGTGCCGAGGCGGGCGGTCGGGGCGTAGAACCCGGTGACCTGGTAGCCCCAGGAGCCGCCGAAGGGGTGCTCGGCGACCGGCATCAGCTCGACATGGGTGAAGCCCAGCTCCGTGACGTACGCGGGCAGCACATCCGCCAGCTCACGGTAGGTCAGGCCGGGCCGCCAGGACGGCAGGTGGACCTCGTACACCGAGAACGGGGCCTCGTGGACCGGGGTGTCCCCGCGCCGGGCCAGCCAGGCGGCGTCCCCCCACTCGTGGTGCGAGGCGTGCACGATCGAGGAGGTCGCGGGCGGGACCTCGGTGCGCCGGGCCAGCGGGTCGGCGCGCTGCGTGCGGGAGCCGTCCGGCCGGGTGATCTCGAACTTGTACAGCTCGCCCTCGCCGATCCCCGGCACGAACAGCTCCCAGACCCCGGTGCCGCCGAGCGAGCGCATCGGGAAGCCCGTGCCGTCCCAGAAGCAGAAGCCGCCCGTGACCCGCACGCCCCGCGCGTTCGGCGCCCACACCGCGAACCGGGTGCCGGCGACGCCCTGGTGGGTGGTGACATGCGCGCCGAGCGCCTGCCACAACTGCTCGTGCCGGCCCTCGCCGATCAGGTGCAGGTCCAGCTCGCCGAGGGTGGGCAGGAACCGGTAGGCGTCCTCCGTCTCCCGCACCGTGCCGTCGTACGCCACGAGCAGCCGGTACTCGGGGACCCCGGCGACCTCGGTGCCCGGCAGCAGACCGGAGTAGAAGCCGTCACCGTCGTCGTGCAGCTCCGCGCGGAGCGTGCCGCAGACCACGGTGACCGCCCGCGCGTACGGACGGAACACACGGAAGGCGACACCGCCGGGCACCGGATGGGCGCCGAGGACGGAGTGCGGATCGTGGTGGGTGCCGTGCAGCAGCCGCGCGCGGTCGTCGGCTTCAAGGGCGGGGGAGGCGGCGGGCTCCCGCGGGGGCGGCGCCGGCTGCGGGGGCACCTGCCCGGCCTGCGGCCTCCCGGCCCGCTGCGCGGCCCTGGACTTGCCTGACGAGTGCTGGGCGGCTGACTTCTTGGACGTCACGAGCGAGTCTCCCAGGCGAGGGTCGGGTCAGGTCGGGTCGGACGCGGCGAGGCGACGGATCGCCGACAGCGGTACGGGGAGCCAGTCGGGGCGGTTCCGGGCCTCGTAGACCACCTCGTAGACCGCCTTGTCGGTCTCGTAGGCCCGCAGCAGCACCGGGTCGGCGCGCGGATCGCGGCCGGCCGCCGCCGCGTACCCGGAGCAGTAGGCGGCCCGGCAGATGTCCGCCCAGTCCGGGGCGGGCGGCACCGCCGAGTGGGCCGCGTAGTCGAAGGAGCGGAGCATGCCGGCGATGTCCCGCACCGGCGGCTGCGGCTGGCGCCGCTCGGCCAGCGGCCTGGCCGGCTCGCCCTCGAAGTCGATCAGCGACCAGTCACCTGACGGCGAGCGCAGGCACTGCCCCAGATGCAGATCGCCGTGCACCCGCTGGGCGGTCCAGGTGCGGCCCTCGTCGGCGAGGTCGGCCAGCGCCGTATAGGCCGAGCGCAGCCCGCGCGCGTACGGCCGCAGCGCCGGCACCGCCTGGACGGCCGCCGCCAGCCGCTCGGTCATGCCGTCGACGAGCAGCGCCGCCCGGGCCCGGCCGAGGGTGACCGTGGGCAGGGCGCGGGCGAGCCCGGTGTGCACCTCGGCGGTGGCCCGGCCCAGCGCGCGGGCCTCGGCGGTGAAGTCCCCGCCCTTGGCCAGCTCGCTCAGCGCCAGCTCCCAGCCGTCGCTCGCCCCGCTGACGAACGGCTGGAGGACGGCGAGCACGTACGGCTCCCCGGCCGTGTCGGCGTGCAGCCAGCCCGTCGGCGGCGGCACCCGGGGACAGCCCTCGCGGGCCAGGGCGAGGGGGATCTCCAGGTCGGGGTTGACGCCGGGCACGACCCGGCGCAACAGCTTGAGAATGAACGTATCTCCGTAGACCACCGACGAGTTGGACTGCTCGGCGGTCATCAGCCGGGCCACCAGGCCCGGCCGGATCTCCTGGCGCGGGTCCCGCTCGAAACGCAGCCCGCCGATGCGGGCCTGGGAGCGCAGCGCCTCCAGGAGCACCTCGGCGGGCCGGGGGTCGTGCAGGGCCTCGTACACCGTGCGTCCGGCGAGCGGGCCCTCCTGCACATGTCCGATCAGCGCGGGCGCCAGCCGGGGCGGCAGCGCCTCGCGCACGCCTATGAGGAGCTGGTAGCAGTCGCCGGGGTGCGGCGGTGCGCCCGGTACGTCGGGCTGGTGGACGCGCAGGAGCAGGTGGTACAGGCCGAGCCGGCCGTCGGCCGGCAGCAGCTGGGTGACGGACACCGGGGTGAACCCGGTGACCGGGCGGCCCTTGCCCGCGAACCAGCGCTGCCGGGGCAGCCAGTTGCGCAGCAGTGGATCGAGCGAGGCGAGGAGCGAACCGGAGGTGCCGGAGGGGGTGACCGTTTCCGCCATGGCGCCACGTCCTTTCCCCGGGGGGCGTCGGGGTGTTACTGATGCGTGCCCCGGGTGGGGCGGTGGAAACGCGGCACCGCCCCACCCGGCCGGAGGGTGGCCGGACTACGCGGGGTCGCGGCGCAGCCGGAACCAGTAGAAGCCGTGGCCCGCGAGGGTGAGCAGGTACGGCAGTTCGCCGATCGCCGGGAAGCGCACCCCGCCGAACAGTTCCACGGGGTGCCGCCCGCCGAACCGGCTCAGGTCCAGTTCCGTGGGCTGGGCGAAGCGGGAGAAGTTGTGGACGCACAGCACGATGTCGTCCCCGCCCTCCTGGGACACCGGGGCCTCGCGCAGGAAGGCGAGCACCGCCGGGTTCGACGAGGGCAGCTCGGTGTAGGACCCCAGCCCGAAGGCGGGGTTCTGCTTGCGGATCTCGATCATGCGGCGGGTCCAGTGCAGCAGCGACGAGGGCGAGGACATCGACGCCTCGACGTTGGTGACCTGGTAGCCGTAGACCGGGTCCATGATGGTGGGCAGGAACAGGCGACCCGGGTCGGAGGACGAGAAGCCGGCGTTGCGGTCCGGGGTCCACTGCATGGGGGTGCGGACGGCGTCGCGGTCGCCGAGCCAGATGTTGTCGCCCATGCCGATCTCGTCGCCGTAGTAGAGGATCGGCGA